>NZ_JAMYVA010000010.1:0-175012 GCF_040323505.1 Mesorhizobium sp. M0040 | reverse complement strand
GGCCGATCCGCCGCATCAGGCGCGGCAGGTCGCGCAGGATGGCGCTAAGCCCCATCAGTGCGATCTCGCTGCCGTCGAACAATGGCGCCAGGCCGAGCGCCTGCAAATGGCGGCCGCCGATGCCGACAAGCCGAACTTCGCGCCCGGTCATGCGCTTGAGCGCCTGCACAAGGTCGGCGCCAAGCAGGTCGCCGGACTCCTCGCCGGCGACGACGGCTATCTTCAACGGCCGCTCATTCGCCATGCGCCGGCTCCGCAGCAGGCAGGCCGATTACGAACAGGCCGAGCGCATTGGCACGTCCGATGGTGGCGGGACCTTCGAGCACTAGCGAGCGACCGGCTTCGACGGCAATGCCGGCCAGTCCGGCGGCATGCGCCGCCTCGACGGTCAGCGGGCCGATGGAGGGCAGATCGGCACGCAGTTCCTGACCGGGCTTGGCGCATTTGACCAGAACACCTCGGCTCCCGCCGGCCAGCCTGCCGTGCCCGCGCAACTCCCTTGTCCGCTCGAGCAGCCCGTCGGTGCCTTCGACGCCTTCCAACGCAATGGCGCGGCCGCCGACCGCAACAGCCGCTTGGCCGATATCCAGCGCGCCGATGGCTTTTGCCGCCGCGTGCGCCGCCTCGATGTCGCGCCAGTCGGATTTGCGTGGCGCCGCCTTGGTCAGCAGGCCTTCGGCGGCGACCAGCTCCGGCACGATCTCGTGAGCGCCAACGACCTTGATGCCGCTGCGCTCGATCCTGCGCACGAACAGTTTCAGCACCGTATCGTCCCCCCGGGTTACACCGACGAAGAGGCTGGGTAGCCACGCGAGCAGGCCCAAATTGAGGCGCATGGCGCTCAGCCTGGGGCGGCGCGTGATATGACCCGCGGTTACGAGATGCGTAACGTGATGCCGCTTAAGGATCGGCAGCAGCGAGCCGACGTCTTCCAGCCTCAAGGTTGCCTGCTCATAGGGCTCGAAATCGGCTATGCGATCGACCTCGCCGGCCGCCATCACGACGAAGGGCAATTTGCCTTGCCGGGCGAGCGCTCGGGCAATTTCGACCGGGAGACTGCCGCCGCCGGCGATGATGCAGACCTTGGCATCTGGCGCGAGATCAAGGCCCTTTCCGGCAGCCTCAATCTTCGTCATCTGCCCTCAGTCTTCATCATCGGTATCGTCGCCGTCGCTACCCTTGAGCGACGGCACGGCGTAGTGCCGCTTGCCGCGACCGGCGATGAAGTCGACGATCTTCATGGCAGTCGGTGACGAGGCGAATTCCGCCTTGGCGAATTCGATGTTTTCGCCGACGGTCCGGGAGCGATCGAAGATCGTCTTGTAGGCTTTGCGCAGCAAGTGGATCTCCGAACGCGGAAGGCCGGCGCGCTTCAGGCCAATGATGTTGAGGCCGCGAAGGCTGGCACGGTTGCCAACGGCGATGGCGTAAGGAATGACGTCGCCGACGATCGCCGAGCAACCGCCGAGAAAGGCGTTATCGCCGATGCGGACAAACTGATGAACCGCGGTAAGGCCGCCGATGTAGACATTGTCACCGACTTCGCAATGCCCGCCTAACGTCGCTTGATTGGCGAAGGTGGCGTTCTTGCCGACCACGCAGTCATGGGCAATATGGGCATAGGCAAGGAAATTGCCGTTGTCGCCGATCGTCGTCTCGCCGCGGCTGGAATCGGTGCCGACATGCATGGTGACACCTTCGCGGATCGTGCAGTTCTCGCCGATCACCAGCGTGGTACGGCCGCCCTTGTGCTTGGTGTTCTGCGGCGGCCCGCCCAGTATCGCCATCGGATAGACCTTGGTCGATGCACCGATGGTGGTCGCGCCAATCACCGAGACATGGCTGACCAGTTCGACGCGGTCGCCGACCACGGCGTCGGGGCCGACGTGACAGAAGGGCCCGATGCGGGCGCCTTCGCCGATTTGGGCGCCTGCCTCGATGACCGAGGATGGATGGATGACTGTCTGGATTTTCATTAGCATTCGTTTGTCAGCCGCTTGCGACCATCATCGCCGAGATCTCGGCTTCCGCCGCCTTGGCGCCATCGACGAGGGCCTCGCAAGCGAATTTGAGAAGATTGCCGCGTTTCTTGATTTTCTTCACATGAATTTTCAGCTGGTCGCCTGGAACGACCGGCTTGCGGAACTTGGCATTGTCGATGGTCAGGAAATAAACCAGCGACGGTTTTTCGGTACCAAGGCTGCGGATGCAGATGGCGCCGGCCGTCTGCGCCATCGCCTCGATGATCAGCACGCCGGGCATGACCGGCTGGTCGGGGAAATGACCTTGGAAATGCGGCTCGTTTATGGTGACGTTCTTGATGCCGATGGCGGATTCGTCGCCATCTATGTCGACAATACGGTCGATCATCAAGAACGGATAGCGGTGCGGCAGGAGCTTCATCAGCCGCATTATGTCAACCGCTTCGAGCGTCGCCGCTGCGATGTCAGCCATTTCCCCCCTCACCCTGTTTGCGCGTCCGTGCAAGTCTGCGCAAGGCCGCTATCTCGCGCATGGCTTCCGCCATCGGCTGCGCCGGATATCCTCCCCAAATCTCACCGGCAGGCACATTGCTCATAAACCCGCTTCTTGCCGCAAGCTTGGCCCCGGACCCGATGGTCAAATGATCCGCAAGGCCGACACCGCCACCCATGGTGACGTTGTCGCCTACCGTCACGGAACCGGAAATACCCGAAAGCCCGGCTATTATGCAATTGCGGCCGATGCGAACGTTGTGCGCGATCTGCACCAGATTGTCGATCTTGGTGCCCTGGCCGATGATCGTGTCGGACATGGCGCCGCGATCGACGGTCGTATTCGACCCGATCTCGACGTCGTCCTGAATGATGACGCGGCCGATCTGCGGAACCCGCTCCGGACCCTTGGCGCCGGCCACGAAACCGAAGCCATCCTGGCCGATCCTGGCACCGCCATGGATGATGACGCGATTGCCAATCAACGCATATTGCACGCTGGCACCTGGACCGACATAGCCGTCGCGGCCAATCTGCGAAGACGGACCGATGACCGCATGCGGGGCAATGACGGTCCCGCTGCCGATGGCAGCGCGAGGTCCGATGATCGCACCCGCTTCGATGATCGCGCCGGCCTCGACATGGGCGGTCGCATCGATATGGGCGTGCGGCGAGATACCGGTTTCGCCGGTCATCGGTCCAGGCGTTGCAGCCGCCGGAAAAAGCAGACGCCCGACCATTGCGAAGGCCTGCTGCGGGCGCGGATGCACCAGCACCGCGATGCCCGCCGGCGCCTTGCCGGCAAATTCGGCAGGGCAGAGAACCGCCGCCGCCCGCAGTGACTGCATCAGGGCGAAATTGCGCCTGCCATCGACGAAGACAAGGGCGTTCTCGCCGCCTTCGTTGGCGGGCGCCAGAGCCTCGATCGATACATCGGAGAGACCGGAATCAACAAGCGTCGAACCGGTCAGATTCGCGACTTCGCCGGCCGTATACCGGCGTGAGGGCGCGAAGAACACCGGATCGGTCATTCCAGAAGCAATATCCAGCTAGCGCATGACCCCGAAAATCGGAAATCGACCCTCGGAAAGGATCATGCGCAAATCAAAGTGCTACAACGTCCTTTGCGCGTCCGATAGGACGCGCTGCGCTGTAGTGTCGGATCACTGCCATCCGGATCCAAACGAGCCGGAAGCATCATTGCCCGCACATCAGAAGCGGGTCGATATGCCGAAGTTGAATTCCTGCACGTCGTCGGTCTTTTCTTTCTTGACCGGGATCGCATAGTCGATGCGGATCGGGCCGAAAGGCGATGCCCACATCAAACCGACACCGACGGAAGCGCGCCATTCCATGCCGGTTGTCGAAGAATTGACAAGGCCACTTGCGATTTTGCTGCCGTAGAGCGTTGCCGCATCGGCGAACACAGCGCCACGCAAACCGAAGCTTTCGGGGATGACCGGCAGCGGGAACTGAGCTTCCGCCGAGGCATTGAAGTAGGTAGTGCCGCCGAGATGGTCATTGCTGTTGTCCGAAGCAACCGGGCCGATGCCGCCATATTCGAAACCGCGGATCATACGGTCGCTGCTCTGGAAATGGTCGAAGACGCGCAGATCGCCGTTGCCATATCCTTGGACATGGCCAGCGCCGCCCGAAATGAGGCCCACCAGGTCCAATTGTTCGGACAGCGTCTGATAAATGCTGCCGCGCGCCGTGACCTTGATGAACTTGGCATCGCCGCCGACGCCGGCCACTTCGGTGCCGACATTGGCATAAATACCGTCATGCGGGTTCTTCATGTCGTCGATGGTATTGTAGATCAGGCCGAGGCTGACCGAAGACTTGAGCCATGGGCTCTCGTTAACGCCGTTTTGGATCGCCTGGGACACGTCGCAACCGGCCGCTGGGTCGCAGCCCTCATCGAACTCGTACTTCTCTTGCGCAATATTATAAGCGAGTTGCGTCGAGATATTGTCTGTGATCGGCAGGCCGAAGCGAACGGTCGCGCCTGTCGTGTCGCTGTCGTAATGGTCGTAGTTTCGGCTCTGCTTGTAGATGTCGAAGCCGGCCGCGATGCGGCGTCCGAGGAAATAGGGTTCGGTGAAAGAGAAGCTGTAGTCGCGCGAGTTCTTGCCACCGCCCGCTGCCACCTTGATGAATTGGCCGCGACCGAGGAAGTTGCGCTCACTGACGGAACCTTCGACGGACGGACCTGACGTTTCACCGCCGCTCGAATAACCGGCGCCGACGGTGAACTCACCGGTCGATTTCTCGACCACATCCACCACCAGCACAACCTGATCCGGCTCAGAACCCGGAACGGTGGAAATTTCGACTTTTTCAAAATAATCGAGCGCTTCCAGCCGCCTCTTCGCGCGCTGGATGAGGACCTGATTGAAAGCGTCGCCTTCGCTGACATCGAACTCGCGGCGAATGACGTAGTCGCGCGTCCGATCGTTGCCGCGAATCTCGATGCGCTCGATATAGGCCTTGGTGCCCTGATCGACCGTATAGACCACCGAGATCGTGTGGTTTTCGAAGTTGCGGTCGCCGCGCGGCGTCACCTGGGCGAAGGCATAGCCGGATCCAGCGACCTTTTCGGTCAAGGCGATGATCGTGTCCTCGACGTTCTTGGCGTTGTAGACATCGCCCTTGTGGGTCTCGACCACCGATTCGAGCGACTTGGCGTCGACCTCGGGGATCGTGCTTTCGACGCTGACATCCCCGAACGTATAACGCTCGCCCTCCTGTACCGTGATGGTGACGGTGTATTTGTTGGTGGTGTCGTCGAGTTCGCCGACAGCCGAGACGACCTGGAAGTCGGCATAGCCGTGATTATAATAGAAGCGGCGCAGCAGCTCCTGGTCGGCGCGCAGCTTGTCCTCGTCATAAACATCGTCGCGCAGCACGAACGACAGGAAGGACGAACGCTTGGTGGAGATGATGTCCGACAGACGGCGGCTCGAATAGGCGCTGTTGCCGACGAAATTGATCGCTGCGATCTGGGTGCGGCCGCCTTCGTTGATGTTGAAGACCACGTTTACCCGGTTGTCGCCGAGATCCATGATCTGGGTGGTCACGGCGGCATCGTCGCGGCCGATACGCCGGTATGCGGCCTTGACCGCCTCGACATCGGCATCGAGCTGCTGTTGCGAGAAGGTGCCGCGCGGCTTCAATTGCACCGCGGCCTCAAGCGCGTTGTCCTTGAGCTTCTTGTTGCCCTGGAACAGCACCTGGTTGACGACCTGGTATTCGGACACCTTGATGACCAGCGTCGATCCGACCTGGTTGATCTGCACATCCGAAAACAGCCCGGTGCCAAACAGCGCCTTGACCGCATCGTCGATATCCGAACTGGAAAACGCCTTGCCGGGCTTGATCGTCACGTAATTGCGGATGGTGTCCGCGTCGACACGCTGATTGCCGGTGACTTCGACTCTGGAGACGACAGCCGCCTCGGCGGCCGATGTGGCAACGAACTGCACTGCGAGCGCGCCTGGTACAACCAGAGCGGCGGACATAGCCACCGCGGACGCGGCGCTCAGAAACTTGGATGCTGCCTTCATCGGGCTTTTGTACCTTTTCTCGAAGTCCCCACGGCGAGAAAACCGGACGTGCGGTAATTTCCCCTACCGTATTAACCGGATTTTCCCTACACGCAAGGCTTCTGGTTAATTTGTATTTACTTAACCCTGCGGCGTGGCTTTCGCGTCACGCATATCCCCACGCATGGTAAACGGCGTCTCAACATTGCTCGTGCCGAAGCCAAATTCCTTCATGATTTCAGCACCCAAACAGATCGTTCCAGAAAACAAAGCCCATGAACCCGAGCACCAATATGAGGCCGCTTCGGTAAGCCATTTCCATCATGCGTTCGGACACCGGCCGCCGGATGACAGCCTCCACGCCGTAGAACAGAAGATGCCCTCCGTCGAGGGGGGGAATCGGCAAAAGGTTGAGAATCCCTATCCCGACTGACAGGAATGCAACAAGCTGCACGAGCCATTCAAAGCCGAGCTTTGCCGCCTGACCCGACATCTTGGCGATCTTGATGGGGCCGCCCAGCTGGCACTTGTCCTCGCGACCGACAACGAAACGTTGCAGGAACTGGCCGGTACGCTGGATGACGTGTCCGGTTTCCTGGACCGCTGCCCCGACCGCCCCGGCCGGACTATAGGTGATCAGCCGTGGCTGGCCGAGTTCCTTGTTGTTGACGACGCCGATCACGGCCACCTGGACCTTGTTGCCCAGTGCGTCTTGTTGTTCCATCAAGCGCGGCGTCGCCGTGACGGTGATTTCCTTGCCGGCGCGTAGCATGACGAAGGTGATGCTGTCGCCGGCGCGGCCAGAGACCAGACGCTGGACGTCGGCAAAGGTCTCGACCTTGCTGCCGTCGACGCTGACGAATCGGTCGCCAGGCATGATGCCGGCCGCGGCGGCCGGACTGCCGACGGTGACCTCAGCCACCATCGGCTCCAGCACGGGCCGGCCATGGACGGAAAACAGCACGGCAAAGACGGCGATCGTCAGCAGGAAGTTGAACAGCGGCCCCGCCACGACGGTCGCCGCGCGCTTCCAGATCGGCTGCGTGTGGAAGGCAACCTTGCGTTCTTCGTCGCTCAGCGCCTCGATCTCCTCCGAGCTGGGCTGGCTCGACGTCGCGTTCATGTCGCCGACGAACTTGACGTAGCCGCCGAGCGGTATGGCGCAAAGCTTCCAGCGCGTGCCGCGGCTATCGTTGAAGCCGATGATCTCTGGGCCGAAACCGATCGAAAAGGCTTTTGCGCCGATACCGCACCAACGCCCGACGAGGTAATGGCCCATTTCGTGGACAAAAACGACCACGGTCAGCACGAACAGGAAAGGCACCAGCGTGCCGAGGACAAAGCCGTCTGTGCTGAAAATCGCGTGAAAAATCTCGTTCAATTCATGCCCTCAAATTCATCCACGGCACAGATCACGCCGCGACTGTGACATCAATCCAGGCGAATCCATGACGCAGCCCCGCGCCGGCCCACCGACGATGCCGTTCAAACCGGAAACAGCCCCTGTGCCGGATGGTCGGCGGTCGCGGAAATCCAGCCGATGACGTATAGGGCGAAAGCCGCCGCGACAAGCCCATCTACCCGATCCATGATGCCGCCATGGCCGGGTATCAGCGTGCCGGAATCTTTACGGCCGTGGCGTCGCTTGACCCATGATTCGAACAGGTCGCCGGCCTGCGCGACAATCGAAAGCACCAGTGCGACCACACCAAGCACGACGAGGTTGCCCGTTCCGGCTACGGCGGCCAGAAGCAGCCCAGCCACTACGCCGCCGACCACCCCACCGAGCGCCCCGCTCCGCGTCTTGCCCGGCGAGATCGACGGCGCCAGCCTTGGACCACCGATGGAGCGGCCGACGAAATAGGCAAAGATATCGGTCGCCCAAACCACGGCGAATAGGAACAGAATGGCCAGCAGCCCTGAATGGTCGCCGTCACGCAAGAAGGCCAGCGACAAGCCGGACACGGCCGCATAGGCAAGGCCGGATGCTTCCCACGGTCCTGCCCTCCGCATGGAAGACGCGACGGCAGTGACAGCAACCAGAGCCGCGACGAGCGGCAGCAGCAAAGACGCAGGCAGGCCGGCGACGAGGGCAGCAATAAAGACCACGATCAGCGCCTCGGGCAGAAAGCCGAGACCTGCCGTAGCACCAGCACCTGCCGGGGCAACGGGGCGGCTCATCCGCGTCCACTCGTAGAAGATCACCGCCGCCATGGCGGCGCAAAGCAACCGGAAGGACAGTCCGCCGAGCCAGGTCAGGGCAAGCGTGACGATGGCAAGCACGGCGGCCGAAATGACCCGGAGTTGGAGGTTGCTCATTCCTCAGCCTGAGGCGACATCTTGGGCGGCAAGTCCGCCGAAGCGGCGCTCGCGGCCGGCGAAATCGCGCAGTGCATCGGACAGGTGCTCGCGACTGAAGTCGGGCCAGTAGCAAGGCAGGAAAACGAGTTCGCTATAGGCGGCCTGCCATAACAGGAAGTTGGACAGCCGAAGCTCGCCGCTGGTGCGGATGACCAGTTCCGGGTCCGGAATGCCCTCTGTATCGAGCGAGCTGGCAAAGGAATCGGCCGTGATCGCCTCGCTCTCGATCTCACCGCGCGCCACCGCCGCTGCGAGCTTGCGCGCGGTGCGCACGATCTCGTCGCGCCCGCCGTAATTGAAAGCAATGACCAGTGTCAGCGCCTCGTTGCTGAGAGTGAGCGTTTCGGCTTCCTCGAGCAGCCCCCTTATGTCGGGCTGCAGCCCTGCCCTGTCACCGATGACCCTGATCCGCACCCCACTCTGGTGCAGCTCGGCGAGGTCACGTCGGATGAAAAGCTTCAGCAGGCCCATGAGGTCGCTGACTTCGGATTTCGGCCGTGACCAGTTTTCCGACGAAAAAGCGTAGACGGTCAGGAAGGAGATGCCGAGGCCGGGGGCGGCGCGCACTGTCTTGCGCAGCGCCTCGACGCCGGCGCGGTGACCGGCCAGCCGCGGTAAGCCGCGCGCCTTGGCCCAGCGTCCGTTTCCGTCCATGATGATCGCGACATGCGCGGGCGTTGCCATATTCTCGCTTCCGGGCCAGGCGTGGCCAGACCCTAGACCTGCATGATTTCCGCTTCCTTGTCGGAAAGCAGGTGGTCGATGGTGCTGATTGTCTCGTCGGTCAGTTTCTGAACCTGGTCGGCCCGTTTGCGATGGTCGTCCTCACTGATGTCGCCGTCCTTTTCCGCCTTTTTCAGAAAGTCCATGCCGTCCCGGCGAACGTGGCGTGCGGCGACGCGGGCATTCTCGGCATAACCGTGCGAGATCTTGACCAGCTCCTTGCGGCGCTGTTCGTTGAGCTCGGGCAGCGGAATCCTGAGATTGGTACCGTCGACGATAGGATTGAAGCCGAGATTGGCTTCACGGATGGCGCGGTCGACTGCGCTGACCATCGACTTGTCCCAGACCGAAACCGAAATCATGCGCGGTTCCGGCACCGACACTGTTGCCACCTGGTTGATCGGCATGGTGGTGCCATAGGCCTGCACCTGGACGGCATCGAGCAGGTTGCTCGACGCGCGGCCGGTGCGCAGCGAAGCCAGATCATGCTTGAACGCGGCGATCGCCCCGTCCATGCGCCGTTTGAGATCGTCGTACTCGCCACTCATCATCGTCTCCTCGACCCGTTAACCCGGGTTCACTGCTTAGGCCCTGTTCGAGCCTCATCCGCAACCGGTCCCTTTCGGGTTCATGGTCCGGTCAATCGTCTGCGACAACCGTGCAACGGCCGCCGCCCCTCAGGATATCGCCGAAGCCACCCTTCTCGTGGATCGAATAGACGATTATCGGAATGTTGTTTTCGCGCGCAAGTGCAATCGCCGCCGTATCCATGATCGAAAGCCCGCGTTTGATGACTTCGTCATGGCTGATCCGCTCGAAACGTGTCGCATGCGGGTCCTTCTTGGGATCAGCCGAATAGACACCATCGACCTGGGTGCCCTTGAACAGAGCATCGGCGCCGATCTCGGCGGCGCGAAGGGCTGCAGCCGAATCGGTGGTGAAGAACGGATTGCCGGTGCCGCCGGCGAAGATGACGACCTTGCCCTGGTTCATGTAGGCGGTCGCCTGACGCTGCGAAAAACTTTCGCAAAGCTCGGGCATGGCGATCGCCGACAGCACCACGGCGTCGACGCCGATCTTGTTGAGCGAGGTGCGCAGCGCCAGCGAATTGATAACCGTGGCAAGCATGCCCATATGGTCGCCGGTGACGCGGTCTCCGCCTTTTGACGCAACCGCGACGCCACGGAAGATGTTGCCGCCGCCTATGACGACACCGACTTCGATGCCCAATGCGCGGGCCTCCGCGATGTCGGCGGCGATGCGGTCGACCACCGATACGTCGATGCCGAAATGCTGCTCGCCCATCAACGCTTCGCCCGACGCTTTCAGCAAGACACGTCGGTAGAGGGGCTTCACCGTCATCTGGTCCTCGTCATCGTGCGTGTGACGCGTTTCGGTGCGCCCCGAAACACTGGGCGTTCCGATACACGAAGGGCGCCGCGATGTCACGCGGCGCCCGAGCCGGAAAGTTGAGATCGTGGACCGGGATAGCCGTCAGCTCACGCCGGCAAAAGTGCCTCGCATGAGCAGATCCGGCAGATAGCTTGCCGGCTTACCGCCAACCGCCTGCCCACCGGTCAGGCCGCCTTGTATTTCAGGACCGAAGAACGAATACGGAAAGGGCGTGACCGGCCGGCTCACCGCATCGAGCCGTGCCCGAAGATCTTCGGGAATGTCGAAATCAAGCGCGCCGAGATTGTCCTTGAGCTGGTCAAGCCTGGTGGCGCCAACGATGACGGACGCAATGCCTGGCCTGTTTGCCGTCCAGTTCAGGGCGACCTGGGCCATGCTGCGGCCGAGCTGGCCGGCAACCCTCTCCAGTTCGGCGACGATTTGCCAGTTGCGATCGGTGAATTTCTGGAAACCGGGATTGGTCGAACCACGCATTGTCTCCAGCCGGCCACCGTCCTCGACGATTGTATCGAAACGGTATTTTCCGCTGAGCAGGCCGCTGGCCAATGGACTCCAGACCATGATTCCGGCGCCATAGCGCGTGCCGAACGGCACGAACTCGTGCTCGATATTGCGCTCGGCCAGCGAATATTCGAGCTGAAGCGCCGAAACCGGTTCATAGCCGCGATGCTCGGCGACGGCCTGCGCCCGGCTTGCGTACCAGGCCGGCACGTCGGACAGACCGACATGCCGTATCTTTCCGGCGCGCACCAGATCGTCCAGCGTCCGCATCACCTCCTCCGGCGGCGTCAGCCTGTCCCAGGTATGGAGGATGTAGAGGTCGATGTGGTCGGTGCCGAGCCGCTTCAGCGAACCGTCTATCGCCCGCAGGATGTTCTTGCGGCCGTTGCCCCCGGCGTTCGGGTTGCCCGGTTCGGCGTTGTAGGTGAATTTGGTACTGATCACCGCCTTGTCGCGCAGCCCACGCTCGGCGATGAATTCGCCGAGCCAGGTTTCGGCCGTGCCACCGGTATAGAGATCGGCGGTATCGAAGAAATTGCCACCGGCTTCGACATAGGCATCAACCAAGGCGCGCGCGGTTTCCTTCTCCGCGCCCCAGCCCCATTCCGTGCCGAACGTCATGGTGCCGAGCGCCAGGCGGGTGACACGCAGCCCGCTGTTGCCGAGCGTGTAGTAGGACATGGTCATGGATTTTCTCCTGAAGTTTGAAAAGCGGGATTGAGGTCTTGCCTGGGATACGCAGTCAGGCCTTGGCCAGCGCATCGACCACCACCTGGAAGCGGCGCGGATCGAAATAATCGTGGTAGGCGCTGATCAGACCGCTCTTGAAGTGGAAAATTGCGATATTGCTGTTGGTGTATTCAGTGCCGCCGATCAGCACCGCGCGGTTCTTGTACTCAACGACGATCGCGTCCGAATCCGCTGCCGGACAGATGGCTGTCAGCTGCGAATCGAAGGATTCGAAATTACCGAAGAGGCCTCGGAAGGCCGCCAGGATCGCGGCTTTACCATCGATGCTGTTTCCAAATCCTGCCGGCGGGTAGAAGACAAGTATACGGCCATCTTCAGCCCAAAGGTCGCCCCATGCCTCAATGTCCTTGCGGTGCATCAGATCAAAGAATTTACGCACGGTCTCGAGATTACGGGTTCGTTCGGAATCGAGGTCGGTCATCAGACGTCTCCTTGGCTGCTCGGCGATTGCCGTGTGATGCAGCCAAAGATGCGCCCTCCTTTCTCCGCCGATAAGATTGCATTATCCGAATGGACTATGCGATATCATGCATGAATGGACCGCGATCTGCTTAGCTACCTACCTGTAATCGTTGCCGTCGCGCGGCGTGGCGGCTTCGCGCCGGCAGCCGCCGAGCTCGGCATGAGCCCGTCAGCGGTCAGCCATGCGGTTCGGCTGGTAGAGGAGCGAATCGGCCAGCCGTTGTTTGCCCGCACCACGCGCAGCGTCTCGCTGACCGAGGCTGGCACCGCGCTTGTCGCTGCGGCGGAGCCGGCGCTGGAAGACATTGCCGACCGGATCGAACGTATCCGCTCTGTCAAAGGCCGGGCAAGCGGACTGCTCAGGATCAACGCGCCGCGTTTGGCGCTGCCTCTGGCGCTGATGCCCATCCTGACGGCGATGGCGGAACGTTACCCTGACGTGACGGTGGAGATCGTCACCGACGAACGTCTGAGCGATATCGTCGGCGAGGGTTTCGACGCCGGCATCCGGCTGGGCGAGATGATCGCCGAGGATATGGTGACGGTGCGACTGACAGGGCCTTTCCGCAGCATCATCGTTGCCTCGCCGGCCTATGTCGGCCGGCGCGGGCGGCCATGGGCGTTGGCCGATCTCGCCGCGCACAACTGCATCGGCTATCGGCTGTTGCGATCACGTGCGCTCTATCGCTGGGATCTGTCCGATCAGGGCAAGGATATCAGCGTCGAGACACGCGGCAGCGTGGTCGTCAGCGATCCGCTGTCGGCAAGGGAAATGGCGCTTGCCGGCATCGGCCTCGCCTATCTGTTCGAGCCGCTTGTCAAGCCCGACATCGAGGCAGGCCGGCTGGTCGAAGTCCTTGGCGAGGCATCGATCGAGGAACCGGGACTGTTCCTCTATTTCCCGCGCCGCGCCGCGATGGCCCCGAAGCTCCGCGCCTTCATCGACACCGCGCAAGAAATCGGCCGGGCATCCTCGCGGATACCCGGCCGAAAAAGCCTTTCAAACGAATAGTTACTTCTTGACCGCTGCCGCGACTTCCGCCGCGAAATCGGTCTCTTCCTTCTCGATGCCCTCACCGAGCGCGAAGCGCAGATAGGCAGCGATTTTGGCTGGCGCCCCGATTTCGCTTTCGGCATCCTTCAGCGCCTTCTCGACGGTAATGTCGGGATTGAGCACGAAAGCCTGCTTGAGCAGCACGACCTCTTCATAGAACTTGCGCAAACGGCCTTCGACCATCTTCTCGATGATCGCTTCCGGCTTGCCGGACTGGCGCGCCTGGTCGGCGAAGATCGCCTTCTCGCGTTCCACTGCGGCCGGATCGAGCTCTTCGGTGGTCAGGGCCATCGGATTGGTGGCAGCGACATGCATGGCAACCTGACGGGCGAAGGCGTTGGCGGCATGCGCGTTGCCTGTCGTCTCGATGGCCACTAGCACGCCGAGCTTGCCAAGGCCGTCGGCGACTGCATTGTGAACGTAGGTTGCGACAGCGCCGTGCTCGACGGTGAGCTTGGCCGAGCGGCGGAAGCCCAGATTCTCGCCGATGGTGCCGACAGCGTCCTTGATGGTCTCGGCGACCGACTTGCCCGAGCCCGGATAGGGAGCGGCGGCAACGGCCTCGGTCTTGCCGCCATAGGCAAGCGCGACCTTCGCGACATTGGCGACGATCTCCTGGAACGCAGCATTGCGGGCAACGAAGTCCGTCTCGGAATTGACCTCGACAATCGCTGCCTCGCGGACGCCGGAATCTACGCCGATCAGGCCTTCGGCAGCGGTACGGCCAGCCTTCTTGTCGGCCTTGGAAATGCCCTTCTTGCGCAGCCAGTCGATGGCTTCTTCAATATTGCCGTTGGTCTCGTTCAACGCCGCCTTGCAATCCATCATGCCCGCGCCGGTCAAGTCGCGGAGTTCTTTGACCTGTGCAGCCGAAATGCTCATTGTCGCCTCTTTGTCTAAATGCACTGACGCACCATCGATTTTCGATGATGCGCCTGGTGCCGGTAGCGCTTACCGCGCCAACATATTGGAAAGATGAAGGCCGCAGCCGGCCTTCGCTACTATGCTTCCGGGGTCTGGGCTGCCGGGCTCTCGGCGGCCGGGGTCTGATCGAGCGCCGGTTCGACCGGAGCCTCGACCGATGCGCCGATATCGACACCGAGCGCGCCCTGCTGACGGGCGATGCCGTCGATAGCTGCCTTGGCGATCAAATCGCAATACAGCTGGATGGCGCGGGCCGCGTCGTCATTGCCGGGGATCGGGAAGTCGATCTTGTCCGGGTCGCAGTTGGAATCGATGATGGCAACGACCGGGATGCCGAGACGCTTGGCCTCGAGAATGGCGATCGCTTCCTTGTTGGTGTCGATCACGAACATCAAATCGGGCGTCGAACCCATATCCTTGATGCCGCCCAGCGCCTTGTCGAGCTTCTCACGCTCGCGGTCGAGGTTGAGGCGCTCCTTCTTGGTCAGGCCCTGAGCCTCGCCGGCCAGCATTTCGTCGAGCTTGCGCAGGCGCTGGATGGAATTCGAGATCGTCTTCCAGTTGGTCAGCATGCCGCCGAGCCAGCGCGAGTTGACATAGTACTGGGCCGAGCGCTGCGCGGCATCGGCGACGATGTCGGAGGCCTGGCGCTTGGTGCCGACGAACAGCACGCGGCCGCCCTTGGCAACAGTGTCGGAAACCTGCTTCAGCGCCTGGTGCAGCAAAGGCACCGTCTGCGAGAGGTCGATGATGTGTATGTTGTTGCGGGCGCCGTAGATATAGGGCGCCATTTTCGGGTTCCAGCGGTGGGTCTGGTGGCCGAAGTGAATGCCAGCTTCCAATAGCTGGCGCATGCTGAAATCAGGCAGAGCCATTCTTATTTCCTTTCCGGTTAGCCTCCACGGACACAGGCATTTTTGGACTTTGTCCTCGAACGCCACCGGAGGTTTCAGCCGGATTTCTCCCGGGCAGACACCAAAGTCCGTGTGTGGAATGAGCGCGCATATAGAGGGGAAGCGCGACAAACGCAAGCGTTGTGGCGTCTTGTGGTTCAGCGTGCGGCGATCAGCGCACCGGTGTCATCGCCGCATCTTCCCCTTCGGCACCCGCACACGCCGGAAAACGGCGACGATCTCCTCGCGGCTGCATTCGATGGCGCCTAACCGCACTGCGCGGTCGCGCTCGAACCCGGTTATGTCATAATGCGGTGCCGATGTCTTCGGCGGTCCTTGGTAGGACGCGCGCTTGATGCCGAGCTGCCCGGCAAAGCGATGCAGCTCGTCGGTGTCGTCTGCCAGCAGATGGCACCAGCGGTGGCCGATCCATTTCCAGATCGCCGCATCGACATAGACCGCCATGAGATTTGCCGCACTCCTTCATCTTGCGCCGACCAACACGCCGCTAACGATGATAGAAGGGATTGGCATAGAAAATGAAGCCGCCGCCGGCCTCGAGTTGCGTCATCGTCCTGGTGACGGTCTCCTGCATCCGGTCGTGCAGTTCGGCGAGTGCCTCCTCGACGGAGCCTTGATAGGCGTGCAAGCCTAGCGGCTCCGGTACCCGGACATAGGCGCGGCGTGGGCCTGCCGGCTGCGGCACGAAACGGTTGATCGTATCGCGCAGCGTACCCTTGCAATAGTCGTTGCGGATCCGCTTCAAATGTTCGGCGATCTCCTCCTGCGTGATGCGCGGATTGGCTGAAGCCCACGGCCCGACACGCTGCAGGCGCTGGATCGTATCTGCCAGCGTTCGGACCTGCTTCTGGTTTTCGGTGCCGTCCATGTTCTCCCGCAGCCAGCGCCGCGACCGGCGCAAAAGCTCGGCAGTGTCGAGCGTGCCGGCGTCGACCGAGACAAGTTCGGCAAGGCGACGGCCGAGTTCGGTCAGCAGGTCCTTTTGACGTGCGTCGTACGAAGCCCGCTCATCGGACCGCAGGCCATATGCAGCCTCATCGCGCGACAGCAAGGTCGCATAGATATGATGGATGCGCTCCGGCAGCGAATCGGCGGCACGGCGTTCGATCTTCAGGCTGTGCTCGACATAGGCGCATTCCTTTGCCAGCGCTGCCTCGACATTCCCCGTGAAAGCAAGCTTCCAGATCACGGGCGCGATCCAAACCTTGAAGTCCGGATCCGTCAGGCGGCCGCGCTTCAGCGCCTCGAACCCCATTTCGACCGCGCCCGGCAGCAGCGGGGCAATGATGTTGGCATGCCAGCCGACACCGCCTTCGGGATGCAGGAGCACGCCGTGCCCCTTCAGCGCCCAGGCCACCGAATGTTCCTTGGCGGCCGCGCTGTTGCCCGGGATTTGCGCGATCAGATTGTTGGCCAACCAGAATTTCTGCATCAGCCGGCCAAGCCCGTTGACGACGCCGTGCGTGGCCCAGGATGCCGCCAGCGGGCTTACCCGCGAGACGACCTCCTTGTCGATCATCCAGTCGGTAAAGAATTCGGGATGGTTGGGCGTGATGAACGTCGCCTTGCCCGCGCCGCAACAAGCCTTCAGCCTTTGCCGGTCATTCTCCGGAAAATCGATGTGGCGGACATTGGCGACGCCGCGCAAACCGGCCAGACGGTTGAATGGCAACAGGTCGCGAAACCCCGGAACGCCGTGCAGCATGACAATCCGGTTGACGAATGTCATAGCGTTGATCAGCGTCGCATTGGGCCGCGGCGCCACAAAAACGTCGATCCTGCTCAACCTGCTCCCCCGCGGCGCATACCGTCATAAGACGTTGATAGGCAATTGCGGCATGCTCAAGTCGATGCGACTTGCCCCGCAAGATTAAGCGCTACCATCCCGGATAGCGGCCGGCGGCTTGCCGTTCACTCGAGCTTATTTAGACGGGCAGGTCTTTGGCTGATCGAACAGCGACAGATTGACCAATTTGCCGGTCATTGAGAACTCGCCATAGTCCATGACGAGATCGCGCGTGATGCCGTTCTTGTGCAGCTTGAAGCTGATCCGGTATTCCGGCACCTCCTCGCCGCCTTTGTCGGCATCATCGAAATAGGCGATGTCGACCGGCCAGTATTTGTCGGTGGCGAGCTTGGCCAGCGCCGGCGCTTCCGGATCGGCATTGTCGGCATCGGCTTGCTTGCCGACGACGACGGTGGTGGTCACCACCTTGTTGGCATCCTCAGAGCCGTCGAACAGGTTGGTTTCGTAGAAACGCTCGCCCTTTTCCGCCTTGCCGATCATTTCGACCATTTGCTGGGTCGGGAACTGGGTCGGCGCGAGTTCCAGGCTGTTCTTCTCGGGCTTGTCGATATCGACCTTGAGACCGTTGGCTTCCTTCGTTGCGGTACCCTTGACCTCCTTGTCGAGGTTCTGGTCGACAAAGGATTTGTTCACGAAGGAGAAGGTCTTGCCCTCGGCATCCTCGAAGGTGGTCATCTGCTGGTCGGTCAGCCTGGTGTTGTCGCTGGTTACGATCTGGGTCACCAAACGGAACTTTACTGTATAGCCCTCGCAAGGCGAGCCGTTGAACTCGTAGACCATGCGGCCGGTGATGCCGGTAATACCGGAACGGTCTGAAGCCTTGTCGAGTGAAATGTCGTAAACAGCACGATGCGCCTGCAGCGCAGGCACCGCAAAAGCGGGAGCCGCCCAGGAAGCCGCTGTCAAGAGAACGGCGTTGAATGCGAGGCGCGTTGTGCGCATGGGGTGCTCCGATCATCGCGGCTAATGGCAGGCCGCATGGAAAGATGGTCCAGCTTAAAAAAAGTCGTGGCGGAAGCGAGGCAAAAATAGCAATTTCGGCCCGGCCTGCGCGGCACCTTCAAGCAATAGGGAAATAGCATGAGCGAAACAATCGAAAAGCGGCTAAGCGATCTCGGCGTGACGCTGCCGGCCGCCGCCGCGCCCGCCGCCAATTACGTGCCCTATTGCCGGACCGGCAATCTGCTGTTCACCGCCGGGCAGTTGCCGCTCAAGGAGGGCAAGCTCCAGGCGAGCGGACTGCTTGGCCGCGATGTCGACACCGCGACCGGCAAGGAAGCCGCAAAATACTGTGCGATCAACATATTGGCCCAGGCTCAGGCGGCACTTGGCGATCTCGAGAAAATCCGTCGCTTGGTGAAGATCACCGTCTTCGTCGCCTCGGCACCGGATTTTGTCGAACAGCATCTGGTTGCCAACGGCGCCTCGGATTTTCTCGCCGCCGTGCTCGGCGATCGTGGCAAGCACGCTCGCTCCGCCGTCGGCACCGCCTCCCTGCCGCTTAATGCCGCAGTGGAAATCGAAGCGATCTTCGAAGTCGAATGACCGGGACTGCAACCATGACCGATCTTTCCTGGCTGACCGCCCGGCCCGTCGCCCATCGCGGCCTCCACGACATGAACAAGACGCGCTGGGAGAACACCCTTTCCGCCTTCGCTGCGGCGGCCGAGCGCGGCTACGCGATCGAATGCGATGTGCACCTATCATCCGACGGCGTCCCCGTCATCATCCACGATGGCGATCTGCGGCGGCTGACCGGCGAGGACGGCTTCGTCTGGCAGCGTACGGCTGCCGAGATCACGGCGCTGAAGGTCGGCGGCACCGCCGACCATTTGCCAACGCTGCAGCAGGCGCTTGATCTGGTCGACGGCCGTGTACCGATGGTTGTCGAACTGAAAGGTGCTGCCGGGCACGACGAAGGCCTGGTCGAAAGCGTCGGCAAGATGCTCAAGCATTACAAGGGCAAGACCGCGATCATGTCGTTCGACCATTGGCTGATCCGCGAGTTCCCGAAATATGCACCCGGCATACCCGGCGGGTTGACCGCCTACGGCAACGACAACCACTTGATCGAGGCGCATTTCGCCATGCTGGCGCATGACATCGCCTTCACCTCCTACGCTGCCGGCGACCTGCCGAACCGGTTCGTCTCCTTCGTGCGAGAGAGACTCGGCATGCCGGTGATCACCTGGACCGTGCACGACCAGCCTGCCGTCGACCTGACCTTCAAATATGCCGACCAGATGACGTTCGAAGGATTCGAGCCCGATCTGGTACGGCTCGCCTGAGCGGGCTTGTATGGGTCCGCAGCGAGCTTAAGTAAGCCTCATGGATCAAGGGGACGACCGCGAAAGACAAACGGAGAATGCGGAGCTGTCGATCCGCATCGCCGCGGGCATCGGCGCCTTTACCAGCGCTGAATGGGACAGCCTCGGCGGCACCACACGCGGCGATGCAGAATACGGCTACAACCCGCTTGTTTCATTCGCTTTTTTGAGCGCGCTGGAAGATTCCGGCTGCGCTGTTCGGCGCACCGGCTGGCAGGGCCATCACCTCAGGCTGGAAACCGCGCGAGGCAAGCTGCTCGGGGCGGTCCCCTGCTATCTGAAGTCGCACAGCCAGGGCGAATATGTCTTCGACCATGGCTGGTCGGACGCGTTCGAACGCGCCGGCGGGCGCTACTATCCGAAGCTGCAATGCGCGGTGCCGTTCACACCCGTCACCGGCCCTCGCCTGCTGGTCGGCAGGGGCGAGGACAGCCCCACCGTCAAGGCCGGTCTTGCGGCCGGCCTGAAGGCGGTGACGGATAAGCTCGGCGTGTCTTCCGCGCATGTTACTTTCGCGCCCGAGGACGACGTCCAGATATTGGCGGCGGCCGGCTTCCTTCATCGCACCGACCAGCAGTTTCACTTCTTCAACGAAGGCTTCTCGAGCTACGACGATTTTCTCGCAACGTTAGCCTCGCGCAAGCGCAAGGCAATGAAGAAAGAGCGGCGCGAGGCCCTCGCCGACGGCATCTCGATCGACTGGCTGACCGGCAAGGATCTGACCGAAAAGGCCTGGGACGACTTTTTCGCGTTCTACATGGATACCGGCAGCAGGAAATGGGGCCGGCCCTACCTCAACCGCGATTTCTTCTCGCTGATCGGCGAACGCATGGCCGACGACATCCTGCTGGTCATGGCCAAACGCAACGGGCGCTACATTGCAGGTGCCATCAACTTCATCGGTTCAGACGCGCTCTACGGCCGCAATTGGGGCTGCATCGAGGACCACCCGTTCCTGCATTTCGAGGTCTGCTACCATCAGGCGATCGATTTCGCCATCTCGCGCAAGCTGAAGGTGGTTGAAGCCGGTGCGCAGGGCGAGCACAAGCTGACGCGCGGCTACCGGCCCGTGACGATGCATTCGGCGCACTACATCGCCCATCCAGGTCTGCGCAATGCAGTGGCCGACTACCTCCAGCGCGAGCGGCGCGAAGTCGAGCGGATGAGCGAATATCTGGAAGAGCACACCCCGTTCCGCAAGGACATGGCGGAGTAGAGTAGCGAGACCCACTCGCTCAGCCACGCGGGCCGCATGGCCGATGTCGGCCGATCGTCTTGCCCGCCCGGAATAGCTTCGCTACACGAGACAGCGAGCCAAGAACCGGAGCGCGCGCCATGGCCGAAGCAACCTATGACAGCAGCAACATCTTCGCAAAAATCCTGCGCGGAGAAATCCCTTCGCACCGCATCTACGAGGATGACGCGGTCATCGTCTTCATGGATGTGATGCCGCAAGGACAGGGTCACACGCTGGTGGTGCCGAAAGCGCCGTCGCGCAACCTGCTTGACGCGGATCCGGCGGCGCTTGGCCCGCTCTTCGCTCACGTCCAGAAAGTTGCGCGGGCCGTAAAGAAGGCCTTCGATGCCGATGGCGTCACGGTTATGCAGTTCAACGAACCAGCTTCGGGGCAGACCGTTTTCCACCTCCATGTCCATGTCATTCCGCGCTTCGACGGCATTCCCTTGAAGCCGCACAGCGGACAGATGGAAAGGCCTGAAGTCCTGGCCGAAAACGCCGGCAAGATACGGATGGCGCTGGCAAGCTGAACCGGCGCAACCGCTCTGGCGGACGCCGGGCGGTTAACCGGAAAATGTCATAAAAAAAGCCCCGCTTCCGGGGCTTTTTTGACTTGCGGATTCGTCAGTTCTTACGCGGCAGTTGCGGCACAAGGCTGCGCTTGCCACCGTCCTTGCCTTTCGGCTCCGGCTTCTGCGCCACCGCCTTTTTCGCGGCGGGCTTCTTCGCCACGGCCTTCTTGGCCTTCGGCACGTCGTCCGGCTCTTCCTTCTTCGGCTTCACCGGCGCCTCATCGGCGAGCGATTCGAGCTTCAGGCCGGTCTCGCCGGTTTCCTTCTTCTCGACGGTGACACGCACCGTGCCGCCCTTCTTGAGCTTGCCGAACAGCACCTCGTCGGCCAGCGGCTTCTTGATGTGCTCCTGGATGACACGGCCAAGCGGCCGGGCGCCCATGTGCTCGTCATAGCCCTTGTCGGCCAGCCATGCGATTGCATCCTGCGACAGGTCGAAGGTCACGCCACGCTCGGAAAGCTGTGCTTCCAGCTGCATGACGAACTTCTGCACCACCTGATGGATGACCGGCACCGGCAGCGAGCCGAACGGAATGATCGCATCGAGACGGTTGCGGAACTCCGGCGTGAACAGCCGGTTGATCGCCTCGACATCGTCGCCTTCGCGCTTGGTCGAACCGAAACCGATGGCCGCGCGCTGCGCGTCGGACGCGCCCGCATTGGTGGTCATGATCAGGATGACATTGCGGAAGTCGATCTGCTTGCCGTTGTGGTCGGTCAGCTTGCCGTGATCCATGACCTGCAACAGGATGTTGAACAGATCCGGATGCGCCTTCTCGACTTCGTCCAGCAACAGCACGCAATGCGGATGCTGGTCGACGCCGTCGGTCAGAAGGCCGCCCTGGTCGAAGCCGACATAGCCGGGAGGCGCGCCGATCAGCCGTGAAACGGTGTGGCGTTCCATATATTCCGACATGTCGAAGCGGATCAGCTCCACGCCGAGCGAGGCGGCGAGCTGCTTGGCCACTTCCGTCTTGCCGACACCGGTCGGGCCCGAGAACAGGTACGAGCCGATCGGCTTTTCCGGTTCGCGCAGGCCGGCCCGCGCCAGCTTGATGGCCGAGGTCAGCGCGGTGATCGCGGTGTCCTGGCCGTAAACGACGCGCTTCAACTCGATGTCGAGGCCTTGCAGCACCTTCTCGTCGTCGGCGGAAACTGTCTTCGGCGGGATGCGCGCCATCGTGGCGATCGTCGCTTCGATCTCCTTGATGCCGATGGTCTTCTTGCGCTTGGCTTCCGGCACGAGCATTTGCGAGGCGCCGGTCTCGTCGATCACGTCGATCGCCTTGTCCGGCAGCTTGCGGTCGTTGATGTAACGCGCCGAGAGTTCGACCGAAGCCTTGATCGCCTCGCTCGTGTAGCGGACCTTGTGGAACTCCTCGAAATAGGGCTTGAGGCCCTTCATGATCTCGATGGCGTCCTCGACGGTCGGCTCGTTGACGTCGATCTTCTGGAAGCGCCGCACCAGCGCGCGGTCCTTCTCGAAGAACTGACGGAACTCCTTGTAGGTGGTCGAGCCGATGCAGCGGATCGCGCCGGACGACAGCGCCGGCTTCAACAGGTTCGACGCATCCATGGCGCCGCCAGAGGTGGCCCCTGCCCCGATCACGGTGTGGATCTCATCAATGAACAGCACGGCGCCGGGATAATCCTCGAGCTCCTTGACGACCTGCTTCAGCCGCTCCTCGAAATCGCCGCGATAGCGGGTGCCGGCCAGTAGCGTGCCCATGTCGAGCGCGAAGATGGTGGCATTGTGCAGCACTTCGGGAACGTCGCCCTCGACGATGCGCTTGGCGAGGCCCTCGGCGATTGCCGTCTTGCCGACGCCGGGATCACCGACATAGAGCGGGTTGTTCTTGGAGCGGCGGCACAGCACCTGGATGGTCCGGTTGATCTCGCTCTCGCGACCGATCAATGGATCGATCTTGCCGGCCTTGGCCTTGTTGTTCAGGTTGACGCAATAGGCAGTCAGCGCGTCCTGCTGCTGCTTCTTCTTGCCGCCTTCCTCTTGCGGCTCGGCCCCGCTCTGGCTGCCTTGCTCGTCGTCGGCGCCGCGCGGCGTCCGCGTCTCGGAAGCGCCGGGGCGCTTGGCGATGCCATGCGAGATGTAGTTGACCGCGTCGTAGCGGGTCATCTGCTGTTCCTGCAGGAAGTAAGCGGCGTGGCTCTCGCGCTCAGCGAAGATGGCGACGAGCACGTTGGCGCCGGACACCTCCTCGCGGCCTGACGACTGCACATGGATCACCGCGCGCTGGATGACGCGCTGGAAACCGGCAGTCGGCTTGGAATCTTCATCGTAGCCGGTGACGAGGTTGTCGAGCTCGGTGTCGATATAGGTGAGGACCGTATGCTTCAACTCGTCGAGATCGACGTTGCAGGCACGCATGACGGCCGCCGCCTCGGTGTCGTCGATCAGGGCGAGCAGCAAATGTTCAAGGGTTGCATATTCATGGTGCCGCTCATTGGCGAGCGTCAGCGCTTGGTGAAGCGCCTTTTCCAGGCCTTGGGAGAAAGCCGGCATGTTACCTCACTTCTTCTCCATCACGCATTGCAGCGGATGCTGATTCTGTCGGGCGAAATCCATGACCTGAGCCACTTTGGTCTCGGCCACCTCGAATGTATAGACCCCGCACTCGCCCACCCCATGATTGTGAACATGAAGCATTATGCGTGTGGCGGCTTCGCGGTCCTTCTGGAAAAAGCGCTCCAGCACGTGGACCACGAATTCCATGGGTGTGTAGTCGTCGTTAAGAATGAGGACCCGATACAGACTGGGCTTCTTGGTCTTGGTTTTTGTGCGCGTGATGACGGCCGTGCCGCGACCGGCCTCATTGCCGTTGCTGCCGTTCTGCATTCGCACCACGTAGCTCGTGGCAGTCAAACCTGTAATCACGTAGTCCTGCCTCTTTCGAATCCTCATGCATGCTCGACATGTAGGTGTTCGATGGACGATTTTAAGCCCTTCTGTTTAGCTGACAATATGGCTAGGTGGCCAAACTTGACCGATTTTTCAAATCGTGAAGACCGCAGGCCCCCGATTTCGAGCTGGCATGAAAAAACCCGGCCGCGCGTTCGCGACCGGGTCTGTCTTTGCAAGCCCAGGGGCCGGCTCGGAATGTTCGTCGAATTTACTTCGCCTTGGCGACGATCGATTCGAACGGCTTGTAGGCTTCCTTGGCGAGTTCGGCATAGAGATCGCCAAGCTTGGTGGCTTCGGTGACGAAGCTCTCATAGGACTGCTTGGCATAGTCGGACTGGATCTCGATCGCCTTGTCCAGCGACTTGGCGGAAAAGAGCTTCTCAACAGCGGCGCTACCGGCTTCGAAGCTTTTCTTGGTGTACTCGCCCGCCTCGGCGGCGATAGCCTGCGCACCCTTGGACAGCGAGGCGAAGCTCTTCAATCCGGTGTCCGCAAATTCCTTGCCGTATTTGCTGAAATCTTCATAGGTCTGGGTCATTTCACGCATTCCCTTGAACGGTTGCCTTGAACGATAGACGCGGCTTGTCCGGGCCGCGTTGTGCAATGCGTGTAAATATATTGTGCAGTGCACAAAAGTCAAGATTCCCGCGGCAATGCGGATCGTGAGCTGCCGGCAATCGCTAAGATTCGAATAAAGAGAAGCTCAATCCCACAGAAAATGGTGAACGCGGCGGTTACCATAAACGGATTGGTAACGCTGCCCGCGTTAGCGTGGCCGGAGGTGAGGCAGGACCCTTTGCCGCCTCCAAGGCAACGGAAATTCAAAGGAACTATCAGTGCGTAAGGCGTTGTCGGGCTTCGTTTCTAAATCCGCGTCCCCCTTCAAAACGATCATGATCCTCGCCATGGCGATGAGCTTCGTCGTCGCGGACGCGGCTTCATCCATGGCGGCCAAGTCGGCGGCCATCGTCATCGATGCCAAGACCGGCAAGGTGCTTTATTCGTCGGATGCCGATGGCCGGCGCTATCCGGCTTCGCTTACCAAGATGATGACGCTCTATCTGACGTTCGAGGCGTTGGCGAAGGGCAGGATCAGCAAGAATTCCCCGGTCGTGTTCTCGGCCAATGCCGCTGCCGAACCGCCGACGAAGCTCGGCGTCAAGCGGGGCGGCTCGGTCACGGTCGAGACCGCGATCCTGTCGATGGTGACCAAATCGGCAAACGATTCCGCAACGGCGCTTGGCGAGATGCTTGGCGGCAATGAAGCCAATTTCGCCCGCATGATGACCGCCAAGGCGCGGGCGCTGGGCATGAGGGGAACCGTTTTCCGCAACGCCAACGGCTTGCCTGATCCCGGCCAGTTCACGACCGCGCGCGACATGGCGATGCTCGGCATCGCCCTGAGAGAGCATTTCCCGCAATATTACGGCTATTTCTCGCAGCGCTCCTTTCTTTACGGGCGGCAGCGCATCAACGGCCACAATCGTCTGCTCGGACGCATCAAGGGCGTCGACGGCATCAAGACCGGTTACACCCGCGCCTCCGGTTACAATCTGGTCTCCTCGGTCTCGGATGGCGATCGGCGCATCGTAGCGGTGGTCATGGGCGGCAGGTCCGGCGGCAGCCGCGACAGCCAGATGGCCGGGTTGATCAATGCCTACATGCCGCAGGCGTCGTCGCGCGGCGGCGGCGTGCTGATTGCCAAGGCCGGCGGCGGCAATCCGATTTCAGCCTTGGCCAAGGTGCTTCTACCGAAGCATGACGCGCCGACACCGGACAGTAAGCCGGACGACGATGCCGTTGCCTCTCTTGTCGAGGAAAATGCGCCCGTCGTTGAAGAGACCGCTCCGGTCGTTCAGGCCAAGAGGGTCAAGACGACGGCTGTGTCGACGGTGGACGACGTGGCGACAGCCCGGGTCGCCGCAGCCTATGCCGAACCGGCGGCAGAGGTCGATCCGGTCAGCACGGCGTCGGTGCCATCCGGCTGGGCAATACAGGTCGCCTCTTCGCCAAAACAGGCCGAAGCGAAGGCTTTCCTCGACAAGGCGACGAAGCAGGCGCCCTCCGTTCTGACCGATGCCTCCGGTTTCACCGTCGCCTTCGACAAGGACGGTGTCACCTATTACCGCGCCCGGTTCGGTGGTTTCGGTTCGAAGACGGCTGCCTGGAAAGCCTGCAACGCTTTGAAAAAGAAGAAGATCGAGTGCTACGCCGTCCCTCAGTAAGCGGCGCGCGAAACGATATCTTTCCCGAAGTTCTGCGTCGAAGGAGACTAGTTGTGATTGGAGAGCAAGACGTCCTTGGCTTCATTGATCCGCGCCGCCAGGAAAGACGTGCCACCGATATCGGGGTGCAGGCGCTGCATCAGGCGGCGGTGCGCCTTGCGGACATCCGCCGCGGCAGCCCCCGCTTCAAGACCAAGGATCTTGTAGGCCTCCTCCTTAGTCATGGCGCCAGAACCTGGCGCAACACCCAGCCCTTCGCCACCATTCGCATCAGCGTCTTTGCGCCAGATGGGAAATCTGCCGTCAAGATACGTCTCTAGCAATTGACGGCTCTCCGGATCGCCGGAGAGTTCGCGATAGAGTTGCTGCAATTCGGCAAGCCCCATCGAGCCAAGCATCTTGCCTTCATGGCGCCCGGCCAGCACAAGGCCTTCGAGGCCGCCGGTATCGTGATCGAGTTCCATCTCAAGCGCCGCCGTACGAACTGTCGAACGCTTGCCTGCCGCCAGTTTGGCTGCCGGCCGATTCATGCGCATGGAGCCGTACCAGGCGAGCGCAGCCGACAGGATCAAGCCGCCGATGCCCTCGCGCCCGACCAGCAGCACGGCGACGCCGACCAGCCCGAGCAGCACAGGTCCAAGCGTCCTCATGCCGCCTGCAAGCTTCGCCGGATCGGCGCGCAGGAAGATGGTGAGCATGCCGAGAAACACCAGAAGCAATGCTACGAAAGCGATAATCGCGCCCATCAGTTTCCGCCGCCCCGCATATGCTCGATCATCAGCCGGTCCTCCGGCCTGCCCCGGGCCTCCAGTGCCTTCAGCCCGCCGGTCGCAAACACGGCGACGGACGAAAGCAGGCCGGCCAACGTCGCGGCAGCCCGCCGATCGAACCGGAACCAGGCCCCTTTCGACAGCCGCGCAATTTCCTTGAACGCCTTTTCCGCAGCGGCATCATGGCCCTCCTGAAAGACGAAGACAGGAACGCCGTGCAGACCGAGGCTGCCGGCCTTTTCGGCCAGATCATCTATGTTTTCTTCCATCGCGTCGCCGATATAGACCAGCGCGTTGACCTTGGCCGCCGCCGTCTGTTTCAGCGCATGGGCGAGCACCTTGCCGATCTGGGTATGGCCGCTGCGGCAGTCGATGCGCGTCATCAGCTGTTTCAGAGCTTCGGTATCGGTGACGAATGCGGACGAGCGGCACTCGCCAAGGCCGCGAAAATAGACAAGTTGAACCTTGAGCGCCCCGGCCTTGCCGACGGCGTCGAACATCTCGGCCTGCAGCGCACAGGCGAGATCCCAGGTCGGCTGGCGGCTCATCGTCGCGTCGAGGGACAGGATCAGCCTGCCTGAACCGGTGGCGGATGCAGCGAGCGTCCTTGCCTGACGGAGAAACGCGTCGATCTCGCCGGTGCTCGATTGTGACTCGACCGGCGCAGGATTGGCCCTTGCAGGCACGGGCTGCTTCTTGTCGCTCATGACATTCAAGATGTGGCGTTGTTCCCCGGCTTGCAAGCCCAGATGAGGCGACCTGGAGGACCTGTGATGATGGCACCTGCGGACAGCGCTTCGGCTGGTGGTCTTGGCGTTGCGTTTCTCGGCGTCAGAGCAGGCCGAGATCGGCAAGCTCACGCCTGAGCTTCGGCGGCATCTCGATCAGCCCGGCTTTGCCCTTGCCGAGATCGGCCGGCGCGTCCGCCGGCTTCAGGTAGCGCCACCCCTGGAATGCACGGCGCGGTTGCCAGTCAGTGCGCACGACCTCGGGATCGAGGATCAGATGGCAACGGCCGATGCCCTCGTCATCGGTGAAGGGCCGGATTTCGGTGATCAGCTGGCGGCATTGGACATTGCCCTTGATCACCCAGTAGAGCGAGCCGCCGCCGGTAATCTCGGCGCTACGCGTCGGCACCATGCGGGTGGTGTGGTAGTGCTCGGCCGGTTCGCCGGCGCGGCGCCGCTCGTCGAGACGGAAGGCAATCCACTCTTCCAGATCCTCGACGCTGTCACAGCCGACGCAAAGCTTTATGAGATTGAGAGACATCGTTTAAGGTTTAGTCCAGCACGCGAACGCGTCAACGGCCTGATCGACTTCTCCACAGTGGTGGTCCAGGCCGCCAGATTGGCGCTCAGCACTCCACGACATTGACTGCCAATCCGCCAAGGCTGGTTTCCTTGTACTTTTCGTTCATGTCGAGGCCGGTCTGGCGCATCGTCTCGATCGCGGCATCGAGCGGCACGAAATGAACGCCGTCGCCCTTGATGGCCAGCGAAGCGGCGGTCACCGCCTTGACGGCACCAAGCGCGTTGCGCTCGATACACGGCACCTGCACCAGCCCGCCGACCGGATCGCAGGTCATGCCGAGATGATGTTCCAGCGCGATCTCGGCAGCATTCTCGACCTGCTCGGGCGTGCCGCCCATGACGGCGCACAATCCCGCCGCAGCCATTGCCGAAGCCGAACCGACCTCGCCTTGGCAGCCGACTTCCGCCCCCGAGATCGAAGCATTGGTTTTGATGATGCCGCCGACGGCCGCCGCCGTCAGCAGGAAATCGCGGATGCTGGGCTGGTCGGCTTCGGGATGGAAATGCAACCAGTAGCGCAGCACTGCGGGCAGAGTGCCGGCCGCCCCATTGGTTGGCGCGGTGACGACACGGCCGCCGGCAGCGTTCTCCTCATTGACCGCCATCGCATAGATCGACAGCCAGTCGTTGGCGAGCAGCGGGTTGGGCCGGTTCTGCTGCCATTGCTCCTGCAGCTTGTCGTGCAGCATCCGGGCACGGCGGCGCACCTTGAGTCCGCCCGGCATGATGCCGTCTTGCGACAGGCCGCGCTCGATGCACCCCTTCATGGCGCTCCAGATGCCATCGAGGCCGGCGTCGAGCTCCCCGCGCGACATCTGCGTCTCCTCGTTGACGCGCTTCATCTCGGCAATGGAAAGCCCGCTTTTCGCTGCCATGGACAGCATTTCGACGGCGTTCTTGAACGGATACGGAACCTTCTTGCCTTCGGTTGTCGCCGAGCCCCTTGCTTTCACCCGCTGCAGTTCTTCCTCGGACACTACGAAGCCGCCGCCGATCGAATAATAGACGCGCCTCAGCAGCAACCGGTCGCCGGCATCATGGGCAGAGAAGGCCATGCCGTTAGCGTGACCCGGCAGCGGCGTCTTGCGATCCAGCACCAGATCCGTTGCCGGGTCGAAACGGTAGGACGGATGGCCGGGCGGCGAAATCCGCTTCTCGGCGGCGATGCGTGCGACGATGCCGTCTGCTAGGTCGGGATCCACCGTCTGCGGCGTCTGGCCGGCGAGGCCGAGCACCACGGCACGATCGGAGCCATGGCCGATGCCGGTATAGGCGAGCGAGCCATGCAGGCTGGCCGCGATCCGGTCGACCTTGGCGCCGGCCGGGCGCGGCCAGTCGTCTCCCGCAATCTCGTCGAGAAACCGCCGCGCGGCCGTCATCGGCCCCATCGTGTGCGAACTCGATGGGCCGATGCCGATCTTGAACAAGTCGAAAACCGAAAGGAACACGTGGGCGTTTTCTCCTGGGACCCTGTTGAGGTCTACATATAGGAATTCCCATGATGTTTTCCGCTGTTTTAAGGACCGCGGCGCTGCACCTGCCGACCTTGTTTGCTCCGGCAGCGACATTCCAGCTTCGGCCATCGAAGCGTTACCGCCGCCTGTGGTAAAAGCAACGCATGAGCGATTCCTTTCACCTATCGACGGCCGACCTTGCGGCGCTGGGGTTCTTCCTTACCGCGTGGGTGCTGCATACGCTCGCCGCCGACGGAATGCTGGTCAGCCGCATGTCGCTGACGAGGGCTATGAACGCGCAGCGCGAGGCCTGGATGCGGACCATGGCCGAACGCGAGATCCGCATCGTCGACACCGCTATCATGAGCGGGCTGCAACAGGGGACCGCCTTCTTTGCCTCCAGTTCGCTGATTGCGATCGGCGGCTGTTTTGCCCTGCTCGGCGCCTCCGATCAGGTTCTGACCGTGCTGAGCGACCTGCCGTTTGGCGCCACGTCCTCACGCGCGGCCTTCCAGACGAAGGTGTTCGGGCTGGTGCTGATCCTGGCCTTTTCCTTCTTCAAGTTCGGCTGGGCTTACCGGCTGTTCAACTATTGCTCGATCCTGATCGGCGCCGTGCCGATTCCACATGGCGAGGCGTCGCGCAATCCGGTCACCGAAACGGCGGTGTGGCGCGCCGCGCGCATGAACATGCTGGCCGGAAAGCATTTCAATTCGGGCCTGCGCGGCGTGTTCTTCTCGATCGGCTATCTCGGTTGGTTCGTCGATCCCACCGTCTTCGTGCTATCGACGCTGCTGCTTCTGGCGGTACTGGTGCGCCGCCAGTTTTTCTCGGCGGCGCGGCAGGCGGTGCTCGGTCAGCCGCCCGGTCCGGGGAAAGGCCGATCGATGCGGCCCGACAGCCAATAGGCGGTGAGCCCTATCCATTCGCGGATCGCAACGGTGGTGACCTCCAGCCAGTCGCCGGGATAAGGCAAGGTGCCGATGCTTTCCTTGCCGGAAGTGCGATAGTCGACCGGCCACGGAACGGTCGAAAAACCGGCTTTGTCGAACAGCGCCTTGGCGCGTGGCATGTGGAAGGCCGAGGTCACCAGCAGCCAGGTCTCGCCCGGTTTCGGCGTCACCAGTTCCCTGGTAAAGACAGCGTTCTCGTAGGTGTTGCGGGATTTGTTCTCGAGGATCAGCCGATCGGCCGCCACGCCGAAAGCGGCAAAAAGACGCGGCGCGGTATCTGCATCGCCTTCGCCGCCGCGGAACGTTTCGATGCTGCCACCGGAGATAACGACTTTCGCTGTCGGGAACCGCCGCGCCAGCACGGCCGCCTCGACCATCCGGTCGCCGCTGGAGTTCATTTCATAGCCGCCACGCACCAGATTGACGGCGCCATCCAGACTGCCGCCAAGCACTATGATACCGTCAACCTTTTCCGGCAGCGGCGGCCTGGGGAAGCGTTCCTCCAGCCGATTGAGCATCATGGGGCCGAGCGGGCTCCATATCGAAACCGCCAGAATGAGGAAGGCAAGAGCGCTGCCGGCGGTCGCCAACCGTCGCCGCCCGAACATCGCCGCGATCAGCCCCGCCAGCAGCAGGAAGATCGCGAGATTCAACGGCTCGACGAAGAACCCGAGAACCTTGGAGACATAGAAGAACATCCCTCACCCCCTCAAGATGAGAAACGATCCTACCACCATTTTTCCGGCTGAAATGTGCCCGCCGCCTGTTCGATGACATGGGCGGTCTGGAACAGCGTTTCCTCGTCGAAGGGCCGGCCGATCAGCTGCAGGCCGAGCGGCAGCCCCTTGGCGTCGAGCCCGGCCGGAACCGCTATGCCGGGCAGGCCGGCCATGTTCACCGTCACCGTAAAAATGTCGTTGAGATACATCTTGACCGGGTCGGCGGCCATGTCCTCGTCGGCGATGCCGAAGGCGGCGGAAGGCGTTGCCGGCGTCAGGATGACGTCGACGCCTGCGGCAAACACATTTTCGAAGTCACGCTTGATCAGGGTTCGAACCTTCTGCGCCTGTAGATAGTAGGCATCGTAGTAGCCGGCGGAAAGCACATAGGTGCCGATCATGATACGGCGCTTGACCTCCCGCCCGAAGCCGGCGGCGCGGGTCTTTTCATACATATCGACAATGTCCTTGCCGGGCACGCGCAAGCCATAGCGGACGCCGTCGTAACGGGCGAGGTTGGACGAGGCTTCGGCCGGCGCCACGATGTAATAGGCCGGCAGCGCATATTTGGTGTGCGGCAGTGAGATATCGACGATCTCGGCACCAGCATCCCGCAGCCAGGCAATGCCTTTCTGCCACAGCGCCTCGATCTCCGCGGGCATGTCGTCGACGCGATATTCCTTGGGAATGCCGACCTTCATGCCCCTGATCGGGCGGCCGATCGCCGCCTCGTAGTCCGGCACCGGCAGGTCGACGGACGTCGTGTCCTTCGCGTCGACCGAAGCCATCGACTTCAACAGGATCGCGGCGTCGCGTACGTCGCGCGCGATCGGCCCGGCCTGGTCGAGCGATGAGGCGAAGGCAACGATGCCCCAGCGCGAACAGCGGCCATAGGTCGGCTTGATGCCGACTGTGCCAGTGAAGGCGGCGGGCTGGCGGATCGAGCCGCCGGTGTCGGTGGCGGTGGCGCCGGCGCACAGGAAGGCCGAGACCGCTGATGCGGAGCCTCCGGACGAACCGCCCGGCACCAGTTGGGCATTGTCCAACGTGCGCGCGGTCCTGGTGCCGCCGGCCGAAACGAAGCCACCCTCGCCCTGATGCGTCGTCGGCATTACCACCGTGTCGAGGCGCGAACGCCGCCACGGGTTGATGACTGGCCCGTAATACGAGGTCTCGTTGGACGAACCCATGGCGAACTCGTCCATGTTGAGCTTGCCGAGCATGACGGCGCCATCCGCCCACAGATTGGCGGTGACCGTCGATTCGTAGCGCGGCTTGAAGCCGTCCAGCACATGGCTGCAGGCCTGGGTGTGGACACCTTCGGTGCCGAACAAATCCTTGATGCCGAGCGGGATACCCTCGAGCGACCCGCCCTCGCCCTTGGCCAGTTTCGCGTCGGAGGCCTTGGCCATGTGGCGCGCCTTGTCGTCGGTGACCACGACGTAGGCATTGAGCGCCGGATTGGCTCGCTCGACCGCCGATAGATAAACCTCGGTGATTTCGGTGGCGGTGATCTCCCTGGAGCGTAATTTGGCGCGGGCCTGCGAAATCGTCAGCTGGGTAAGGTCGCTCATCAGGCAAGGCTCTTTTCGTAAAACACCGACCACTCGGAATCGGGATAATCCAGTACCGGGCCGCAACGCGAAAAACCGGCGCGTTCGTAGACGGTCCAGGCGGCGGGATGACGGTCGCCCGTCTCCAGCACCAGACGCTTAAGCCCTTCTCGGCGCGCCAGCGCCTCGATACGCTCGACAATCTTCGCGCCGATCTTGCGGCCGCGATGCGAAGGTCGCGTATACATGCGCTTGACCTCGCCGACGACAGCATCGTGGCGCTTCAGTGCGCCGCAACCGATGGCAAGGCCGTTATCGCGGGCGATGAAGACGGTCGTGTCGCGGTCCGCCATTTGCTCGACCGTCAAATGGTAGCAATGCTCCGGCGGCGTCAGCTCCAGCAATGTGGCGTTGAGCTCCTCGACCAGCCCGCGCACATCGTCCTGCAGCGGCGTCTCCGTGGCGATCTCGATTGCCATCGGCCAGCTACTCCACGACCTTAGGCACAAGGAAGAAATTCTCTTCGGTCGCCGGCGCGTTGGCGACGATGTCGGCTGCCTTGCCGCCGTCGGTGACGACGTCCTGGCGCTTTTTCATTGCCATCGGCGTGACCGAGGTCATCGGCTCGACGCCGGAAACATCGACCTCGTTCAACTGCTCGACAAAGCCCAAAATGGCGTTCAATTCGCCGGTCATGCGCTCTGCATCCTCCTCGCTCACCGCAATACGGGCAAGATGCGCGACGCGCTTCACGGTTTTTATATCAACGGACATGTTTGTGCCTCGGGGAAAAACCAGCGCTATAGCGGCGCGGCGCGTGCCGCGCAACATGCATCATGCCTTCAACTGCCCTATGGCATCGCCACGCCGTCGCAGAGGAAATAACTGCCGCCGTTGCCGCTCTGCTCGCCTTCGTCGGCGGCAGGCCGAACCGATACCAGGTCGATCTGCTTCGGGCTCATCTGTGTTAGTGAGAGAACATCGGGAAAGACGTAGCCCGGCGCCTGGCATATAGCGGTCACCGCCCAGCTTGGTGAGCGTGTCGCTTTGGTGATCTGCAGGAATTCACAATTATATTCGATGCTTTCCAGGCCATTTGCCGACAGCACGATATTGCCGCCCTCGATCACCGTCTGCAGCGTATCCTTTTTGGCCTGCGCGCAGAGGTCCTCCGATTGCAGATAGACGCCCTCGATGAAATTTTCCGCGGCCAGCGTCGGCGACGCGGCAACCAGCATGGAAAGGCAAAGAGAATTTCTCAAGCGCATCGTATCGTTCCGGACCGGCTTTCTTTACAGCGTAATCGTCTCGCCGATCTTCGGCAACGCAACTTTCACACCCGATCCATCCAGCCCGGCCACGAACTTGTCGGCGGTCTGGTCGATCATCGGAAATGTGCCGAAGTGGGCGGGAATGACCGTCTCAAACTTGAAGAAACGCTGGCAGGCAAGCGCTGCCACCGCGCCGCCCATGGTGAAACGGTCGCCGATCGGCACGATGCCGATCTTCGGTTCGTGCAACTCGTTGATCAGCGCCATGTCGGAAAAAACGTCGGTGTCGCCCATATGGTAGAGCGTCTTATCCTCGGGGAAGTGCAGGACGAGCCCGCCCGGATTGCCGAGATAGGTATTCTGGCCGCCTTCGCCCGGAAAGGACGATGAATGCAGAGCCTGAACGAAGGTGGTGGTGAAGCCGCCGCAATCGACGGTGCCGCCGATATTGCCGGGATTGATCTGCTTGTCACCGACACCCTTGCCGACCAGGTACATGCAAATCTCGAAATTGGCGACCAGCATCGCGCCGCTCTTCTTGAGCACTTCGACGGCGCCGCTGATGTGGTCACTGTGGCCATGGGTGAGCAACACGTGCGTGATCCCTTCGGCCGGCCCTTCCCAGCCGCCCGCCCACGACGGATTGCCGACCAGATAGGGGTCGATGAGGATTTTCGCGCCTTCGATTTCGATTCGGAATGCCGAATGTCCGTACCAGGTCAGTTTCATCAATGCTTTCCTCGATTTTTGCTTCGGTGGAGGATAGAACGCCGACGGCGAAATTAAAGTGCCGCGCACGCTTTGCGCGTATAGGACGTGCGGCGTCGCGGTCAAAGGAAAAGCCGTTGGGCATCATCACCATCGAGGAGTTGCCGGCCCGGCTCGGCGGCGGCAAGACCCTGGCCGGTCTCGACCTCGGCGACAAAACGATCGGCGTGGCGGTTGCGGACCGCGGCTTGTCGTTCGCGCACCCGCGCCCCGTCATCATGCGCAGGAAATTCTCGCTCGATGCCGCAGTGCTGCTCGCCCTGTTGCAGAAGGAGAATGCCGGCGCCGTGGCAATCGGCCTCCCCATCAACATGGACGGCTCCGAAGGCCCGCGCGCCCAAAAATCCCGCGCGTTCGTGCGCAATATGGCTGGATTGACCGATCTGCCCTTCCTCTTTTGGGACGAACGGCTGTCGACGGTGGCGGCCGAGCGGACGCTGATCGAGATGGACTTTTCCCGCAAGAAACGCGCCGGCAAGATCGATTCTGCGGCGGCCGCTTTTATCCTCCAAGGTGTTCTCGACCGGCTTCAGGCGCTCGGCGTCGATGCCTGGTCGAAATAGCGGTTGCGCATCGCCGTGATCCAGCCACCAATCGCCTTGCGGCGGCGAAATGCCCAGAACGCCACCAGCAGCAGCCCATCGAACACGCAAGCTTTCGCCACCATGCCCGGAATAAGCGCCGGATCAACGCCGAGCATCTGTCCATAGAGCTGGAAGACGAGATCGTGTAATTGGCGGCTCAGCATGACATAGCCGAAATTGATGTCGTTGAGCGACAGAAAGAACCAGCCCCAAAACAAGAGGAGCGGAGCCGCCCACAGCGCGAACAAGGTGCGCATCAGCGGTCATCCCTCGAATCCAGCCGGCCGGAAATGCGGGCAAGCGAGGAATTATGCGCCGCTGCCTTGGCCATGACATGCGCGGCCGCTCGGATTTCGCCGGTCCCTGGAATTGCCGCGGCAACGGTCGACCGCCGCTCCGCGAGCATCGCGACATAGGACGCCAGAAGTGCCGCCAATTGCACCGCGACAATCATGAACAGCCCATTGATGCCTTGCGCGGCGCCGCCGATGACGATCAGCGACAGCACGCCCAAGGCGGAAATGAAGGCGATTCGCATGACGCTATCGGCGGCATCCGGGTTGGTCCTGTCGCTGGTCAGTGCTTCAACAAAGGCCCAGCAGAACAGCACCGCGACGACAAGTAGTGCCACGGCGAGCGGCGCCACAACGACGGCGTTTTCGAGATCGGCAAATCGAGTGTTCTGGATGGGAACGCCGAGTACGCCAAGGGCCGTCGCCACGCCTCGATTCCCGTCGATGCAGATGAACGCCAGCAGGGCGAAAACGGCCGCCCAATGCAATGCCAGAAAAGAGCTCAGAATATGCCGCATGACGCTCCTGCTTCGCAGGGCAAAGCCGCTCAAGCTGAACAGTCCTTGCCTTAACCATAACACTGGGCTTTGCCACCGGCCGCCGCAATGGAAACCATTCGTTAAGGTTAACGGCCATCCACAGGGTCGCGAGAGCGGCAGCGAATTGGGCGACGGCCCTTAGTTGATCGGCGGGTAGAGCGTATCGATGATCATGCGCGCATCATGGCGGGAATCGATCATGCCATAGGTATTGCGCCACTGGCCGGCGAGGCGCGTTTCGACGAAGGCGTCGGCGATCCGCCCTGCCCCCAGCCTGCGAAGCTCTGCTGCCGCCGCCGACAATGCCAATTGCTCGGTCAAGAGCCGCGCCGAGCCCTCGTCGGTTGCAGCGACCTGCATTGCCGCCTTGAGCACGCCGACGGTGCCGCGTCCGCCGGCGCCGAGATCGCGGTCGATGCCGGCCAGCACGTCATCGAACAGGCCGGGTGCACGCCCCAGCACACGTAGCACGTCGAGCGCCATGACGTTGCCGGATCCCTCCCAGATCGCGTTGACCGGAGCTTCGCGATAGTAGCGGGCGAGCGGCCCCTCCTCGACATAGCCATTGCCGCCGAGGCACTCCATCGCTTCATAGAGCAGCGGCGGCGCAATCTTGCAGACCCAGTATTTGACGACCGGCGTCATGGCGCGCGCGAAGGCCGCCTCGCCGCGGTCGCCGGCCGCCTCGTCGAAGGAGCGCGCCAGCCGGAACGACAGCGCGGTAGCGGCGGCAACGTCGAGCGCCATATCGGCCAGCACACGCTGCATCAGCGGCTGCTCGATCAGATTGGTTCCAAACACCTTGCGGTGGCGCGTGTGGTGGACGGCCTCGGCCAGTCCGGCCCGCATGATCGCCGATGAGGCGACGGCACAGTCGAGCCGCGTCAGGGTCACCATGTCCATGATCGTCTTCACGCCCGCGCCGGGCTCGCCGACCATCTCGCCGATGGCATTGACGAATTCCACCTCCGACGAGGCATTGGATCGGTTGCCGAGCTTGTCCTTCAGCCGTTGAAAACGGAAGCCGTTGCCGGATCCGTCGCCGAGCAGGCGGGGAACGAGAAAGCACGACAGTCCCTCCGGCACCTGTCCGAGCACCAGGAAGGCATCCGACATCGGCGCCGACATGAACCATTTGTGGCCGGTCAGGCGATAAAACCCGCTGCCCGCGCGCTCGGCCCTGGTGACGTTGGCACGGACATCGGTGCCGCCTTGCTTCTCGGTCATGCCCATGCCGAGCGTCAGCCCGGCTTTTTCGACCGGAGGCTTTTGGCTTTGATCGTATTTGCGCGTCGTCACCCGAGGCGCCCATTCGCGAAACAGCTTCGGGCTGGCCATCAGCGCTGCCAGCGAAGCGCTGGTCATGGTGATCGGGCAGAGATGTCCGGTCTCGAGCTCAGCCGTGAGGTAAAAGCGTGCAGCGCGCACCTGGTGGCGGCGGCCGATCTCGGCGTCGCCATTCTCCCAGACCGACGAATGCAGCCCGTTGGCAACAGAGCGGCGCATGAGCGCGTGATAGGCGGGATGGAACTCGACCTGGTCGATGCGCCGGCCCTGGCGGTCATGGGTCCTGAGCTTCGGCATCTCGACATTGGCAAGACGGGCCAGTTCCTGCGCCTCATGGGTCAGAACGAAACGGCCAAGCCCGTCGAGGTCCTTGCGCACCGGATCGGAAAAGCGCTCGGCAAGCTGGATCAGCAACGGATCGCCCCGCCAGGCGTTGCCGCCGGCCAGCGGCGGCGGCTGGTTGGTCACGTCGTCAGTCACGCTTCGTCCTTATCACCTGAAGGCTGCGAATCCAAAGCCAAGGCGGTTTATAGCCTATGGCCAGCGGCGCGCGACGAAAATACCGGGGAGAACCAATCCAATCCCAAGCCGGTGCTTGCAGCCGCGGAGCCTCCCCCCTATAGCAGCGACTTGAGATGACCGACGCATCGTCCCTGCCGCTTTATCCCCACCGCCATCTTCTGGGCATCCGCGATCTTTCCCCTGCCGACATCGAGCTTCTGCTCGACCGGGCGGACAGGGCCGTTGCCATCTCGCGGCAGTCGGACAAGAAGACATCGACGCTGCGCGGCCGCACCCAGATCAATCTCTTCTACGAAGCCTCGACCCGTACGCAATCGTCATTCGAGCTGGCCGGCAAACGGCTCGGCGCCGACGTCATGAACATGTCCGTAGCGAGTTCGTCGGTGAAAAAGGGCGAGACGCTGATCGATACGGCGATGACGCTGAATGCCATGCGTCCCGACATATTGATCATCCGCCATCAATCGGCCGGCGCGGCAGCACTTCTCGCTCAAAAAGTCGGCTGTTCGGTGGTCAATGCCGGCGACGGCGCCCATGAGCACCCTACCCAGGCGCTGCTCGACGCACTGACCATCCGCCGCGTCAAGGGTCCGTTGCCGAAGCTGATCGTGGCGATCTGCGGCGACATCCTGCATTCGCGCGTGGCCCGCTCCAACATCATCCTGCTCAACGCGCTTGGTGCCCAGGTCAGGGTCGTCGCCCCTTCGACGCTTTTGCCCGCCGGCATCGAGAAGATGGGCGTCATCGTCACCCGTTCCATGGCCGAGGGTCTGAAGGACGCCGACGTGGTGATGATGCTGCGCCTGCAGCGCGAACGCATGGAAGGCGCTTTCGTACCGTCGGTACGCGAATATTTCCGCTATTTCGGCCTCGACGCGGAGAAGCTGAAGGCGGCCAAGGACGGTGCGCTGGTCATGCATCCCGGCCCGATGAACCGCGGCGTCGAGATCGCCTCCGAGATCGCCGACGGCCCGCAAAGCGTTATCCAGGAACAGGTTGAGATGGGCGTCGCCGTGCGCATGGCGGTTATGGAAGCGCTGCTCGACCCCCGTCGAAACCACGAGGGCCGCGCCTGATGAGCATAACGGTCTTCAGCCGGGCCCACATCGTCGACCCGTCGCGCGGCATCGATGAGGTCGGCACCGTCATCGTCGAAGGCCGCAAAATCGTTGCCGCCGGCAAGGCGGCTTTGAATCAGGGCGCGCCCGAAGGCGCCACCATCATCGACTGCGCCGGCAAGACTATCATCCCTGGATTGATCGACGCGCGCGTCTTCATCGGCGAACCCGGCGGCGAACACCGGGAGACCATTGCTTCGGCGAGCATCGCTGCGGCGGCCGGCGGCGTCACCTCAATCGTCATGATGCCCGATACCGACCCGGTGATCGACAATGTCGCACTGGTCGAGTTCGTGCTGCGCACCGCCAAGGACACCGCAATCGTCAACATCTTGCCGGCAGCAGCGATCACCAAGGGGCTGGAAGGCCGCGAAATGACCGAATTCGGCCTGCTGCGCGAGGCCGGCGCGGTCGCCTTCACCGATGGCCGGCATTCGATTGCCAGCGCGCTGGTGATGCGCCGCGCGCTGACCTATGCGCGCGATTTCGGTGGCGTCATCGCGCATGAAACCCAAGACGCCGACCTCGCTTCGGCCGGCGTGATGAACGAAGGCCTTTACGCAAGCTGGCTTGGCCTTGCCGGCATTCCGCGCGAAGCCGAATCGATCCCCCTGGAGCGCGATCTCGCGTTGGCTCGCCTGACCGGCGGCGCCTATCACGCTGCCAAGATTTCGACGGCTATGGCGGCAAACGCGGTAGCGCGCGCGAAAGCCGATGGCGCCAATGTCACATCAGGCGTGTCGATCCACAATCTGTCGCTCAACGAGAATGATGTCGGCGAGTACCGCACCTTCTTCCGGCTGACGCCGCCGCTGCGTGCGGAGGAAGACCGGCTGGCGATGATCGAAGCGATCAAGGACGGCACCATCGATCTCATCGTCTCCTCGCACGACCCGCAGGACGTTGACACCAAGCGCCTTCCCTTTGCCGATGCCGCGGCCGGCGCCATCGGCCTGGAAACGCTGCTAGGCGCAGCGCTGCGGCTCTATCACAATGGCGACGTGACGCTGCTCCGGCTGGTTGAGACACTGTCGACCGCGCCGGCAAGATTGTTCGGCCTGCCCGGCGGCACGCTGAAACCGGGGGCATTGGCCGACCTTTCGCTCGTCGATCTGGACGAGCCATGGGTCGTCAGCGAGAGCGGCATCCGCTCACGCTCGAAAAACACCTGTTTCGAAGGCGCACGACTGCAAGGCAAGGTCTTGCAAACGATGGTGGCGGGCCGCACAGTGTTTTCGGCCTAGGACGAAAACAGGCGTCACGGCTTAAAATCCGCTCAGCCAAGGAAAGTTCGGGGGAACAATGGCTTACAGTCCCGTCTTGGCATTGGTGTTCGGCTATCTTCTCGGCTCGATCCCGTTTGGCCTGCTGATCACCCGTGCCGCCGGCCTCGGCGACGTGCGCAACATCGGCTCCGGCAACATCGGCGCCACCAATGTGCTGCGCACCGGCAACAAGAGCTTGGCCGCGGCCACGCTTCTGCTCGACGCCCTTAAAGGCACCGCGGCGGTGCTGATCGCAGGCCGCTTTGCGCCCGAGCTCGGACTTTGGGCCGGCTTCGGCGCGTTTTTAGGTCATCTCTTTCCGGTCTGGCTCGGCTTCAAGGGAGGCAAGGGTGTCGCCACTTACCTTGGCGTGCTGATCGGCCTTGCCTGGCAGGCGGCGCTGATCTTCGCCGTCGTCTGGCTGGCGGTGGCCTTCCTGTTCCGCTTCTCCTCGCTTGCGGCACTGACGGCAGCAGTCGTGGTGCCCATGGCGCTGTATTTCCTGAGCACGCCGCAGATTGCCGGGCTTTTCGCGGCGATGAGCCTAATCGTCATCGTAAAGCACCGCGCCAACATTGCGCGGCTGCTTGCCGGCACCGAGGGTAAGATCGGGGCCAAGGAGTGAGCGAGCCCGACGCCGGGCCGCGCCTCAGCGACCGGCAGCGGCTGAGCTGGCTTCGTCTGATCCGCACGCCGAATGTCGGCCCGGCTTCCTTTCGCGACCTGATCAACCGGTTCGGTTCGGCCGAAGCAGCGCTATCGATGCTGCCCGAGCTGATGATTTCGGGTGGCGCCAAAAAAATCGTCCGCATCCCGTCCATTGCCGAGACCGAGGCGGAGCTGGAGACCGCCCGGCGGGCTGGCGCCCGCTTCGTCGGCATCGGCGAAGCGGATTATCCGCCGCTGATGAAAAGCATGGATCATCCGCCGCCGCTGCTCGCGGTCAGGGGCAATAGCGCGGTGTTCCGCTTGCCAGCGGTCGCCATCGTCGGCGCTCGCAACGCATCGCTGGCCGGCATCAAGATGGCGCGGATGCTGGCGGCGGATCTCGGCCGCGACGGCTATGGCATCGTCTCCGGCCTGGCGCGCGGCATCGATACGGCCGCGCACCAGGGCAGCCTTGCGACTGGCACAATCGGTGTGCTCGCCGGCGGCCTCGATTTGCCCTATCCGCCCGAAAATGCCGGCCTGTGCGACGAGATTGCCGAGCGCGGCGGCGCCGTCATCTCCGAAATGCCGTTTGGCTGGCAGCCGCGCGCGCAGGATTTCCCGCGCCGCAACCGGCTTGTCGCGGGTGCTGCATTAGGGTTGGTAGTGGTCGAGGCCGCACAGCGCTCCGGCTCTCTGATCAGCGCCCGGCTTGCCGGCGAGATGGGCCGACTGGTCTTTGCCGTTCCCGGTTCGCCGCTCGATCCGCGCGCCGCCGGCGCCAATGGCCTGCTCAAGGACGGCGCCACCCTTGTCACCGAGGCCGCCGATATCACCAGTGCGATCGCCCCGCTGGTCGGCGCCTGGTCGCCAAGGACATCGCCGCTTGAGGAGCCGCCCGACTTTTCGGCAACGCCGCCGCCGCGCGAGGACGACCGCGACCGCGTCGTCGAGGCGCTCGGCCCGACGCCAGTGGCAGTCGACGAGATCATCCGCCACACCGGCCTGCATCCCGCTCAAGTGTTCATGGTGCTGCTGGAGCTCGACCTAGCCGGACGGCTCGAGCGCCATGCCGGCGGTAATGTCTCGCTGATTTGACCGAGAGCTTGCGCATGTCCCGGCACGCAATTCCGACGTGATCCCGATGGCCGATCCGAGCAACAAACCAAAGCAGACGCTGTTCACTCGCACGACGGCCCTCATCTGGTCAGCGCTGAGCGTCATGCTGGCGCTGCAATGGTCCGCCGATCTCGGCATGCTGGGTTTTCCTGATGGCTACATAACGCCCTTCGCAAGAGCGACCAGCACGCTTCGGGGCATTCTGACCGCAGCCTGCATGGCCCAGGGTCTCTACTTTTTCCTGGCCGGCGTGTTCGGCAGAAAGGTAAGCGCCGTCGGTCCTTGCCTGCAAATCCTTGCCGCAGCAGTTCTCACCGTGGCGCCAGTGCTTATCGTGAAGGATTGTCCGCATTCACAGCTGTGCAGCAGAGCCTATGAGGCGCTCACCGGCACGATGATGGACGATGGAGCGGGCGGCTAAAGCCACTGCATGCGTTCGGCACGAGGTTGTCACCCATGTCTTAGGTACAATCTGTTACCTATGTCTCCGGGTTGGACAATCTTGATTTTGGTGAGCGCGATGGGATTCGAACCCATGACCTACTGATTAAAAGTCAGTTGCTCTACCGGCTGAGCTACGCGCTCCCGCGGGCTCAGAAAGGCCGCCCTCGAAATTGCGCGGAACATAGGGAGAGTGCCTCTGCCGGTCAACCGGAAAAAGACGGCTCGCAAACCGGACTGTCCTGCAGTGTCATCATGCCTTGCGGAGCGCTTCGGCGTCGACGGAACGGCCTCGTTCTCGCGCAAGACCGAAGCTCGCGCTATGCCGACGAAAGCAAGCAGCAAATCGGAAGAACCTTTGCGGATCAGCAACTTGGGATTTTTGGCGGAACAATTTGCGCAGCCTGCCCGTTTCCCGCGATAAGGGACATGCGTTTCAAGGAGAAGACCATGAATAGGATCATGTCGGGCCTACTGGCGACCACTCTTTCGATCTCATTCGCTGCCGCGGAGATCGTGCCAGTCAACGCTCAGCCCAGCTATGCGCCCCCGGCCCAGGGGCTCACCTCGAATGTCCAGACCGTCCAGTACGAGCCGTGGCGGAGGCACCGGAATTTCAATCGCGATTTCTCGCGTCGCGATTTCCGTCGCAATTTTTCGCGTGACGACGGAATGTACTGGCGTGGCCATCGCGGCTATCGCGAATATCGTCGCGGCTATCGCCGTCACGGCGACTTCTGGTTCCCGCTGGCTGCGTTTGCTACCGGAGCGCTGATTACCGGCGCGATCGTCAACCAGAATCGTGTCTATCGTGGCGATGCCCACGTGCAGTGGTGCTATGACCGTTATCGGAGCTATCGCGCTTCTGACAACACTTACCAGCCCAACTACGGTCCGCGCCGGCAGTGCCGGTCGCCTTACTGAGTCCCAGATTAGAGGCTGCAAGCCCGCGCCCGAAACGGCGCGGGTTTTTCATTAGTGCGAATCCCGGGGCATCGGGGCATCCCTGCCTATTGCGTACTTAGCGTCCTGCGCACAGCGTGGCGCCAACCTGCCAGCTTGGCGGCACGTGTCGAAGCATCCATGTCCGGCTTGAACCGGCGCTCGAGCGCCCAACTCCTGGCGAATTCCGCGGCCTTCGGCCAGACACCCGCCTTCGAGCCGGCCAGCCAAGCCGCACCGAGTGCTGTTGTTTCGAGAATTGTCGGCCGGTCGACCGGCGCATCGAGAATGTCGGCCAGCCGCTGCATGGTCCAGTCCGACGCCACCATGCCGCCATCGACCCTGAGCACGGTCTTGGCCGAGGCGGCCTTCCAGTCCTTGCGCATGGCGTCAAGCAGGTCGCGTGTTTGGAACGCAACGGATTCCAGTGCCGCGCGGGCAAATTCCGCCGGCCCCGAATTGCGGGTCAGCCCGAAGATGGCGCCGCGCGCTTCGGCATCCCAATGGGGCGCGCCGAGCCCGACGAAAGCAGGCACCAAATAGACGTTCTGCGTCGGATCGGCTTCCGCTGCCAATTTGCCGCTATGCTCGGCCTTGCCGATTACCTTGATGCCGTCGCGCAGCCATTGCACGGCGGCGCCCGCGATAAAGATCGAGCCTTCCAGAGCGTAGGTGGTCTTGCCGTTCAGCCTGTAGGCGATGGTGGTCAAAAGCCGGTTCTTCGAACGAACCAGATCGCTGCCGGTGTTGAGCAGCGCGAAGCAACCGGTGCCGTAGGTGGATTTCATCATGCCTGGCTCGAAACAGGCTTGGCCGATCGCCGCCGCATGCTGGTCGCCGGCCACACCGAGGATTCTGATCTGTGCACCAAACAGGCTTTTGTCGGTGATTCCAAAATCATCGGCACAATCTTTCACCTGCGGCAGCATTCTTGCAGGTATGCCGAAAATGGCCAGCAGTTCGTCATCCCAGGCGTTTTGTTCGATGTTGTAGACCAGCGTGCGCGAGGCATTAGTGGCGTCAGTGGCGTGGATCTTGCCGCCGGTCAGGCGCCAAATCAGGAAACTGTCGATGGTGCCGGCCAGCAGTTCGCCCTTCTCGGCGCGTTTTCTGGCGCCCTTCACCTTGTCCAGCATCCAGGCGATTTTGGTGCCGGAGAAATAGGGATCGAGCAGCAGGCCGGTCTTTTTCGTGAATTTCTTCTCCAGCCCCAGCTTCTTCAGTTTCTGGCATAGCGGCGCGGTGCGACGATCCTGCCAGACAATCGCGTTGTGGATCGGCTTGCCGGTCTCTTTGTCCCAGATGACGATCGTTTCGCGCTGGTTGGTGATGCCGATCGCGGCGACTTCCGCTGCGTTGCGGCCGGCTGTCTTCAGCGCGGCCTTCACCGTTTCCACGACGCTTGCCCATATCTCCTCGGGATCGTGCTCGACCCAGCCGGAGGCCGGATAATATTGGGTGAATTCCTTTTGCCCGCTGCCGACGACCATCATCTTGTCGTCAAACAGGATCGCCCGGCTCGATGTCGTCCCCTGGTCGATTGCAAGGATATATCCGGTCATTCTCTCTCCCGTCGAAGCGAATTCAAGGTGCTGCGATGTCTCGACGCCAGATGGCTCGGAGCCGTTCACGCAAACAGGGGAGACGGCAACATGCCGCCTCCCCTGAGCATGGCGATGCGGGCGCGGACGCCCGCATCAAACGGTCCTATTGCTGCCAGCTCTTCACCAGCTCGTCGTAGTTGATGGTGACCGGCTTTTCCTTCTCGTTCTCGATCTTGAGCTGAGGAGCGAGATTGCCCTTCTTGACCGCGTCCGCATTCCAGTAGGCGAGGTCATGCTCTTCGGCCATCTTCGGGCCAATATCGCCCTGGACGCCCGACTTCTCGATGCGGCTCATCACCTTTTCCTGCTCGGCGCAGAGCGAGTCCATCGCTTCCTGCGCGCTCTTGGCACCCGACGAGGCATCGCCGATCGCCTGCCACCAGAGCTGCGCCAGCTTCGGATAATCCGGCACGTTGGTGCCGGTCGGCGACCACTGGACACGCGCCGGCGAGCGGTAGAACTCGATCAAGCCGCCGAGCTTTGGCGCACGTTCGGTGAAGCTCTTGTCGTGGATCGTGCTCTCGCGGATGAAGGTCAGACCGACATGGCTCTTCTTCACGTCGACCGTCTTCGAGGTGACGAACTGCGCGTAGAGCCAGGCGGCCTTGGCGCGGTCGGTCGGCGTCGACTTCATCAGCGTCCAGGAACCGACGTCCTGATAGCCAAGCTTCATGCCGTCCTTCCAGTAGACGCCATGCGGCGACGGCGCCATGCGCCACTTCGGCGTGCCGTCGTCGTTCAGCACCGCCTTGGCGCTGGCGTCGACCATGCTAGCGGTGAAGGCAGTATACCAGAAGATCTGCTGGGCAACCGCGCCCTGCGCCGGAACTGGCCCCGATTCGGAGAAGGTCATGCCTTGGGCTTCCGCCGGTGCATAGGCCTTCAGCCAATCGAGGTACTTCTGGATGGCATAGACGGAAGCCGGACCATTGGTGTCGCCGCCGCGCGCCGTGCAGGAACCGACCGGACGCGAATTCTCGTCGACCTTGATGCCCCATTCGTCGACGGGCAGACCGTTCGGAATGCCCTTGTCGCCATTGCCGGCCATCGACAGCCAGGCGTCGGTGAACCGCCAGCCGAGCGACGGGTCCTTCTTGCCATAATCCATATGGCCGTAGACCTTCTTGCCATCGATCTCACGCCCGGTGAAGAACTCGGCGATGTCCTCATAGGCCGACCAATTGACCGGCACGCCGAGGTCGTAGCCGTATTTGGCCTTGAAGTCCGCCTTGTTCTTCTCGTCGTTGAACCAGTCGTAACGGAACCAGTAGAGGTTGGCGAACTGCTGGTCGGGAAGTTGGTAGAGTTTCTTGTCGGGCGCGGTGGTGAACGAGGTGCCGATGAAGTCCTTCAGGTCGAGGTTCGGGTTGGTGACATCCTTGCCGTCGCCCGCCATCCAGTCGGTCAGGTTGCGCACTTGCTGGTAACGCCAGTGCGTGCCGATCAGATCGGAATCGTTGACCCAGCCGTCATAGAGGTTCTGGCCGGTCTGCATCTGGGTCTGGATCTTCTCGACGACGTCGCCTTCCTGGATGACGTCATGCGTAACCTTGATGCCGGTGATGGCCGTAAAGGCCGGCGCCAGGACCTGCGATTCATACTGATGCGTGGCGATGGTTTCGGAAACCACCTTGATATCCATGCCGGCGAAAGGTTTCGCGGCATCGATGAACCATTGCATCTCGGCTTCCTGGTCGGCGCGCGAAAGCGTCGAAAGGGGCCCGATTTCCTTATCGAGGAAGGTCTTGGCCTCGTCCATTCCGGCATAGGCATTGCTTGCCCCGAGCAACAGGACAAGCGCAGTTGTTGATGTCAAGAATTGCCGTCGCATGTATTTCCTCCACTGTTAAAGTTCAAAGTGCGATCTGGATCGGCGGCCGGCACGCCGCCGTTCCAACAGTTTCCCCCTCTATACGTAGCGGAACACGCCGACAGCGTAGACCACGGAGAGAGCGAGAGCCCACCACAGATTGGGTCCGACTAGACCCAGCCAAGCGAGATGGATAAAGGCGCTGCCAAGCAGCGACAGGAACAGGCGGTCGCCACGCGTCGTTTCGAACCGCAGCACGCCGACGCGCGGATTGCCGCCCGGCGAGACGTATTCCCACACCGCCATGCCGCAAAGCAGCAGAAAGATGGTTCCAAAGAAGGCCGCGGTCGGCCACGTCCAGGCCATCCACGAAAAATCGAGGTTGGACGAGAGGTTAAATCCCCACAGGCGGATATTAGCCGGATCGCTGAAGCCTACCGTTATTGCCACGAAATCGATTTGAAGTGCCACCCAGGCCACGACGACCAGGGCGAGAAGCAGCACGGCCCACCACCATGGGCTTCTGTCGACCTGCTCCATCATACCCTCCCCAGGGCAAAGCCCTTGGCGATGTAGTTGCGCACAAACCAGATGACGAGCGCGCCGGGAATCAGCGTCAGCACGCCGGCTGCGGCGAGCAGCCCCCAATCCATGCCGGCGGCCGAAACGGTGCGGGTCATGGTCGCGGCGATCGGCTTGGCATCGGTTGTCGTCAGCGTACGGGCGATCAAGAGCTCCACCCACGAGAACATGAAGCAGAAGAAGCACGCCACGCCGATGCCGCTCGCAATCAGCGGCATGAAGATCTTGATGAAGAAGCGCGGGAACGAATAGCCGTCGATATAGGCGGTCTCGTCGATCTCCTTGGGTACGCCCGACATGAAGCCTTCGAGGATCCACACCGCCAGCGGCACGTTGAACAGGCAATGCGCCAGAGCCACGGCGATGTGGGTGTCGATAAGGCCGAAGGCCGAATAAAGCTGGAAGAATGGCAGCGCGAACACCGCCGGCGGCGCCATGCGGTTGGTCAGCAGCCAGAAGAACAGATGCTTGTCGCCGAGGAAGCGATAGCGCGAAAAGGCATAGGCAGCAGGCAGTGCCGCAGCCACCGAAATCACCATGTTCATAACCACATAGGTGATCGAGTTGATGTAGCCAGAGTACCAGGACGCGTCGGTGAAGATGGTGCGGTAATTCGCCAATGTCGGTGCGTGCGGGTAGAGCGTCAGCGACGAGACGATCTCGCCATTGGTCTTGAAGCTCATATTGATGAGCCAGTAGATCGGCAAAAGCAGAACGATGATGTAGAGCGTCGGCACGATCCACCACCAGCGCGACTCCTCGCCGCGACGGCGCATCAGCCGTGCGATCTCGTCCTGCCGTAGCGGGCTGGCAAGCCCTTCCGAAGCTGTCGTCTCGCTCACTCTGTCGGCTCTTTCGTCAGCGCGGCTCATCTCAGCGCTCCGCGTCGTAATTGGTCATCACGGTGTAGAACACCCATGACAACAACAGGACGATAAGGAAGTAGACCAGCGACATCGCCGCCGCCGGGCCGAGGTCGAACTGGCCGAGCGCCGTCTTGACGAGATCGATCGAAAGAAAGGTCGTCGAGTTGCCGGGTCCGCCGCCGGTCACCACGAACGGTTCGGTGTAGATCATGAAGCTATCCATAAAGCGCAGCAGCACGGCGATCAGCAGCACGCGGTTCATCTTCGGCAGCTGGATGTAACGGAACACCGCCCAGCGCGAGGCACCGTCGATCTTGGCCGCCTGATAAAAGGCATCCGGGATCGAGACCAGGCCGGCATAGCAGAGCAGAACGACGAGGCTGGTCCAATGCCAGACGTCCATGATGATGACCGTGACCCAGGCGTCATATGGGTCTTGCACATAATTATAGTCGATGCCGAGCGCGTTGACGTAATAGCCGAGCAGGCCAATGTCGTTGCGCCCGAACACCTGCCAGATGGTGCCGACGACGTTCCACGGGATCAGCAGCGGCAACGCCATCAAAACAAGGCAAACAGGCACGCCCCAACCCTTCTTCGGCATATTGAGCGCAATGAAGATGCCGAGCGGCACTTCGATCGCCAGGATGATGAAGGAGAAGACAAGGTTGCGGATCATCGCCTGCCAGAAGCGGCTGGAGGAAAGCAGTTCCTCGAACCATTCCGTGCCGGCCCAGAAGAAGACGTTATTGCCGAAAGTGTCCTGCACCGAATAATTGACGACCGTCATCAGCGGTATGACCGCCGAGAACGCCACCAGCAGCAGCACCGGCAGCACCAGGAACCAGGCTCTGTTGTTCCAGGTCTTTTCCACTTCAGGCTCCCATCTCGACGCGCCAGGAATCGGCATAGATGTTGATGCCGGCCGGGTCGAACCGCACCTTCGGATCAGCCGGAACTGTCTCGTCCTCGCCGATGACGGCGGCGATCTCGCGTCCTTCGAGATTGGCACGGACCACCTTGTGGCGGCCGACGTCCTCGACCTTGCTGACCCGGACGGCCATGCCCTGGCTGCCCAGGCGCACATATTCGGGACGGATGCCGAGCTCGATGGCGCCGCCGCCCGCCTTGGGCACGCCCGGCAGTTCGATCTGCTGCGAGCCCAGCTTCGCTGTCTTGCCGTCGATCGCCACCGGCATGACATTCATGCCGGGCGAGCCGATGAAATAGCCGACAAAGGTGTGGCGCGGGCGCTCGAACAGCTCCGCCGGTGTGCCGATCTGCACGATTTCGCCGTCATACATGACGACCACCCTGTCGGCGAAGGTCAAGGCCTCGGTCTGGTCGTGCGTGACATAGACCATGGTGTAGCCGAAGCGGCGGTGAAGCTGCTTCAACTGCGAGCGCAGCACCCATTTCATATGCGGGTCGATGACGGTCAAAGGCTCGTCGAACAGGATGGCATTGACGTCGGAGCGCACCAGCCCGCGTCCGAGCGAGATTTTCTGCTTCTGGTCGGCGGTCAGTCCGCGCGCCTTTCGTTTGGCCATATCGGCCAGCCCGGTCATCTCCAGCGTCTCGCGCACCTTGCGGTCGACGTCGGCCTCCGGCACGCCGCGATTGCGCAGCGGGAACGCCAGATTGTCGTAGACGGTCATCGTGTCGTAGATCACCGGGAACTGGAAGACCTGGGCAATGTTGCGCTCTTGGGTCGACAGATTGGTCACGTCCCTGCCGTTGAACAGCAGCTGGCCATGCGAGGGATGCAGCAATCCCGAAATGATGTTGAGCAGCGTGGTCTTGCCGCAGCCGGATGGGCCGAGCAGCGCATAAGCGCCGCCATCCTCGAACGTGTGGTGCACTTCCTTCAGCGCGAAATCGGCATCCGTGCGCGGGTTCTGCAGATAGGAGTGGCGGATATGATTGACATCGATGCGCGCCATCGCTTCCTCCTAAGCCGCCAGCTTCGGCGCGGCCACGGCGCGGCCGTGCTCGTCGAAGACCATGATGTGGCGCGGGTCGATGAACACCTCGACCTCCTCGTCCGGCTCGAAGTCGCGAATGCCGTGGGTCAGCATGACCCAGCGCGCATCGGCAAAATCGAGATGGATGAAGCTTTCCGATCCGGTGATCTCAGTGATCGTCACCTTTGCGCGCACCGGCACTGCGGCGGCGTTGGGCCGTTCGAGGGACAGATGATGCGGCTGGAAGCCGATCGTATAGATCGCATCGGCAATGCCGAAGAGTTCCGCCGGCACCGGCAATTTCACGCCGCCCTCGAGCAGGAAATCCAGGCCCTTCTTGGCAAGCACGATGGTGTTGAGCGGCGGATCGGCGAAGGTTCTCGCCGTCACCAGATCGACCGGTTTGCGGAACACTTCGATGGTCGGCCCGAACTGGGTGATGCTGCCCTCGGAAAGCGTTGCCGTGTTGCCGCCGAGCAGCAAGGCCTCGTGCGGCTCGGTCGTGGCATAAACAAAGATTGTACCGGCGGCCGCGAAGACTTTCGGCAGTTCCGCGCGTAATTCTTCACGCAGCTTGTAGTCGAGATTGGCGAGCGGCTCGTCGAGCAGCACGAGGCTGGCATTCTTGACGATGGCGCGGGCCAGCGCGGTGCGCTGCTGCTGGCCGCCCGACAGACTGAGAGGCGTCCGGTCGAGATAGGTCGTTAGTTTGAGAAGGGCGGCGGCATTGCGCACCTCCCTGTCGATCGTTGCCTGATCCGTGCCGGCCACCCGCAGCGGTGAGGCGATGTTTTCGTAGACCGTCATCGCCGGATAATTGATGAATTGCTGGTAGACCATGGCGACGTTGCGCCTTTGCACCGGCATGCCGGTGACATCCTTGCCATCGAACCAGACCGAGCCCGAGGTCGGCACGTCGAGGCCCGCCATCAGCCGCATCAGGCTGGTCTTGCCGGAGAGCGTCGGCCCGAGCAGGACGTTGAGCGAGCCGTGCTGAAGCGTCAGCGAGACGTCGCGGATATGTTCCGCCGCACCCACCGTCTTCGTCACGTTTCTCAGTTCAAGCATGATGCCTCCTCCCAGGCTTTCTGCATCAGTCGGCCGTTCCTATTCGGCAGCCGCTACGTGCTGCCGGCTTATTCCGCGCATGAACTCGTCGAGCACTGCCGCCTGCTCACGGCTGAGACGCAGGCCGCGCTTGGTCCGGCGCCACAATACATCCTCGGCAGTCATCGCCCATTCGTTTTCGACGAGGTAGCGCACCTCGGCTTCGTAGAGATCGGCGCCGAAGTTGCGGCCAAGATCGACGTTCGACTTGGCGAGGCCCAGCAGCTTCCTTGCGCGGGTGCCGTAGAGCCGGGTCAACCGGCGGGCCAGCCGGGCGTCGAGGAACGGGTACGCCGTTTTCAGTTTCGCCACCTCGGCATCGAAGCCGGTGACGGGAAAGTCACCGCCGGGCAGCGGCGCGTTTGCCGTCCATGGTTTGCCGCGCTTGCCGAGAAAACCCTCGATCTTCTCGAGCATCGATTCCGACAATCGGCGGTAGGTCGTGATCTTGCCGCCAAAGGCGTTGACGATCGGGGCGGCACCCTCGCCTCCATCGGCCTTCAGCACATAGTCTCGGGTGGCTTCCTGCGCCTTTGAGGCGCCATCGTCGTAGAGCGGTCGCACCGCGGAATAGGTCCAGACGATATCCGACGGCTTGACCGGCTGCGCGAAATATTCGCTTGCCGCAGCGCAGAGATAGTCGATCTCGGCGTCATTGATCCTGACGTTGTGCGGATCGCCGGGATAGTCACGGTCGGTGGTGCCGATGAGCGTGAATTCGTCCTCGTAAGGAATGGCGAAAATGATGCGCCCGTCCTTGTTCTGAAAGAAATAGGCGCGTCGGTCGTCGAATTTCTTGCCCACGACGATATGGCTGCCTTGTACGAGGCGGACATTGTGCACGTCGTTCAAGCCGACGGTGGCCGACAGCACCTGATCGACCCACGGGCCGGCGGCATTGACCAGCAGCCGCGCCTTGACCTCCTCGGTATGGCCGGTCCGCACATTTTCAAGCCTGACCGTCCAGAGATTGCCTTCGCGGCGTGCGCTGACGACCTTTGTTCGGGTTCGAATGGTTGCGCCGCGCTCGGCAGCGTCGCGGGCGTTCAACACAACCAGCCGGGCATCGTTGACCCAACTGTCCGAATATTCGAACGCCTTTCGAAACAGCGGTTTCAGCGGCTTGCCGGCCGGATCCTTGGCCATGTCCAGCGTTTTCGTCGGCGGCAGCAATTTGCGCCCGCCAATATGGTCGTAGAGGAAAAGCCCGAGCCGGATGAGCCAGGCCGGACGCAGTCCCTTGGCGTATGGCAGCACGAAGCGCATCGGCCAGATGATATGCGGCGCGTTCCTCCACAGGACCTCGCGTTCCATCAGCGCTTCGCGCACCAGACGGAATTCGTAGAATTCGAGATAGCGCAAGCCGCCGTGGATCAGTTTGGTCGAGCCGGAAGAGGTCCCGCTGGCCAGATCGTTCATCTCGGCAAGAAAAACCGAAAAGCCACGTCCAACGGCATCGCGGGCGATGCCGCAGCCATTGATGCCGCCACCGATGACGAAAATGTCATGAATCGGTGATGCGCTCAAAGAATCCTCCCTCGATTTCGCATTGCAGCATTTTTGGGTTCTTGCGAAACCGTAGAGGAATTATTTCGAAATGATAACGAATGTCAAACGAAATATGATAGGCGGAAGATGCCGCTACGGCATCTCTAGGAGAGCGACGTTTCGATCAGCTGAACTTCTGCCTCCTGGCAGATCTTACGCACCGACGGGATGTCGCAACGATCGGTGATAAAGGTGTTGACCTGCGACAGATGGCCGATGCGGACGGGCGCGGTGCGCTCGAATTTGGTCTGGTCCGACACCAGGATCACATGTCGGGCGTTGGCGATGATCGCCTGAGCCACCTTCACCTCGCGAAAATCGAAGTCGAGCAGTGCGCCGTCATGGTCGATGGCCGAGGCGCCGATCACCGCAAAATCGACCTTGAACTGCCTGATGAAATCGACCGCGGCCTCGCCGACCACACCGCCGTCGGAACCGCGCACGACACCGCCGGCGATCACCACCTCGATCGAAGGATATATGCGCATCCTGTTGGCAACATTGATGTTATTGGTGATGACCATCAGGCCGCTGTGATCGAGCAGCGACTTGCTGACAGCTTCCGTCGTTGTCCCGATATTGATGAACAGAGACGCGTTGTCGGGGATCAGCCGGGCTGCTGCGCGGCCGATCGCCTCCTTCTCCTCGGCGGCGATCTTGCGCCGAGCCTCATATTCCATGTTCTCGATGCCGGAGGGGAACAATGCCCCGCCATGGATGCGGGACAAAAGCCGCTGGTCGCAGAGATCGTTGAGATCCTTGCGGATCGTCTGCGGCGTCACGTTGAAATGCGTCGCCAGCTCCTCGACCAGTACGCGGCCATGGTCCTTGGCCATCTGGATGATTTCGGAATGACGCGGCGACAGATACATCTAGCAACCTCTCATTTTCGTTTTTCTCGTCTATAGCTGAAAACGAAAGCCATGAACAGCTATGGGCCGGCTAATGAAAATCGGGCGACTGCAGAGAGAAAAGCTCCGGCGCAATCTCGACGAGGGTATCAACTCAGCCCCCGCGCGATCTCAGTGATGACCTCGAAAGCAGTATCGACGTCCGCCGCAGTCGTTTCGAACTGCCCGACCTGAAAGCGGATCGCCACCTGCCCGTCCACCCGGGTCTGCGTCAGGTAAATGCGGCCGTCATCGTTGATCGCGCTGACCAACCGCAAATTGCGCTCGTCAGAGTCGATGGCCGCAGCCGCGAGATGGCGGAATGAGAATAGCGACAGCATCGGTTCCGTGACGATCTCGAAATCCGGTTCCCGAGCCAGCCGCGCGGCGAGGCTCTCGCTCCAGGCGACATGGTTGCGGATCATGGTCCGCAGATTTTCCAAGCCATGCGCACGCAGCAGGAACCAAAGTTTCAGCGCGCGGAATCTTCGGCCGAGCGGCACCGACCATTCGGAGTAGTTGATGACCCCGTCGCGGCCATGCGTCTTGAGGAATTCGGGCTTGATCGCCAGCGTGCGGACCAGGTCTTCCGGCTGGCGGATGAACTGCATCGAGCAATCGAACTGTGCCCCCAACCATTTATGCGGGTTGAAGACGATGGAATCGGCATTTTCGGCGCCGGTCCAGAAATGCCGGAACTCGGGGCAGATCATGGCGGAGCCGGCCCATGCGGCATCGACATGCAGGTAGAGCCCGTGCCGCTTCGCCACCTCGGCAACAGCCGCCACATTGTCGGTGCCGCCGGTACTTGTGCCGCCGACGCTGGCGATGATGCCCGCCGGCAGCATGCCGTTTTCGCGGTCGGTAACGATCGCGGCTTCCAGAGCCGCCGTCTGCATGGCGCGGAAGCGTCCGGCGACCGGAATGCGCACGAGGTTCGCCTCGCCGATGCCCGACACCCAGATCGCCCGGTCGATAGAAGTATGGACTTGGTCGGAAGAATAGATCCGCACGACCGGCTGCCCCTGCAAGCCGTTCTTGTTGCCTTGCCAGTCGAGCGCGCGCTCGCGCATGGTCAGCACGGCGGCAAGCGTCGCCGACGAAGCCGAATCCTGCATGACGCCGGAGAATCCCTCCGGCAAACCAAGCGCCTGCCGCATCCAGTCGACGACACGCGTCTCGAGCTCGGTTGCCGCCGGCGAGGTCTGCCAGAGCATGCATTGCGCGGCCATCGCGGAAACCAGATACTCGGCCACGACGGAGACCGGTGCCGCATTGGCCGGGAAATAGGCGAAGAAACGCGGATGCTGCCAGTGCGTCATGCCAGGCAGGATCTTTTGTTCGAAATCGGCGAAGATTGCCTGCATCGTTTCACCGTCTTCCGGCGGCGCGGCATCGACGCTTTTGAAGATTTCGCCCGGCTCGACAAGCGGCCGCACCGGTCTCTCGCGAAGGCTGTTTCTGTAGTCGACGCCCCATTCAGCCGCTCGCAGCGACCACTCGCGGAATTCGTTGCTATTCATCTTCTTCGCCTCCGTGGCGCCTCATCGAGCCGCGATCAAAGAGCACGAAAAACGAAGGTTTTCATTCGGGAAAATCAGGCAGACTGGCAAAGGCGGTCTTCAGCGCATTCGACCAGCTATCCGAGATCGTACGATAATATTGATCGTCCTGGGTTATTCGCTTTTTGAGGCCGACCTTGAACGTGTCCTTTTCATAGAACAGCAGGTCGAGCGGCAGGCCGACCGACAGGTTCGACTTCAGCGTCGAGTCGAACGACACCAGCAGCAACTTCACCGTCTCGGCGAAACTCATCGTCCTTTCATAAGCGCGGATAATGATAGGCTTGCCGTATTTGGTCTCACCGATCTGGAAGAACGGCGTGTCGTCGGTCGATTCGATGAAATTGCCTTCCGGATAGATCATGAACAGGCGCGGCGCGCTGCCCTTGATCTGACCGCCGAGGATGAAGGAGGCGTTGAAGTAGGAATCCGCCTTTTCGCCCGCCGGCGATGAACTGGCGATGACCTCCTTGACGGTGTCTCCGACCAACCGGACTGTCTGGTACATGGAGGGCGTTTCGAGCAGTGTGGCACGGCGCTCCGCCACTGCCTTGGTGCGTTCGTCGAGCAGGCTGACCACGGCCTGCGTCGTCGCCAGATTGCCGGCCGACATCAAAACGATGACGCGCTCGCCCGGCTCTTCCCAGACATGCATCTTCCTGAAGGTCGAGATCGAATCCATGCCGGCGTTGGTGCGCGTGTCCGACATGAACACGAGCCCGCGATCGATCTTCAGGCCGACGCAATAGGTCATCGAATCTCTTTGGCAACAATCTTGCCGGGGATTACTGCTCCACGGTGACGGTGACCGCAAGCTGTTCTTCCGCCTGTCCCAGCCGAATTCCAGATACCGGCGTGGCGTCGCGATAATCGCGGCCGGTCGCCACCTTCACATAACGCTCGTCCGGAGAAATGCCGTTGGCGACATCGAAGGCGACCCAGCCGAGGCCCGAGACATGCGCCTCGGCCCAGGCGTGGCTTGCCGCCTGCTCGATGGCCGCATCCATCATCAGGTAGCCGCTGATATAGCGGGCCGGAAAATCCATGGCACGCGCCGCGGCAACGAAGATGTGGCTGTGATCCTGGCAAACGCCGGTCTTGAGCGCCAGGGCCTCTTCGGCCGGCGTCGTCACGTTGGTGGTGTCCGGCGTATAAGCGACGCGCTCGCCGATCACCGCCATCAACCGGTGCAGCCTTTCGATGTCGGTACCCTTGCCGACCGAGGCAGCAAGCTCGCGAATGCCGCTGCCGATCGTCGTCAGCGGCGTTTCCTGGCCGAACAGCCAGAGCGGCGCGAAACCCTGGTGCGGTCCGCAGACGCCAGCGGTGTCGCGCGTCACCACTTCGCCGGCTGCTTCGACGGTGATGAAGTCGCGCTCGCCCTCGACGCTCAACAGCCGGGTATCGTTGCCGAAATGATCGGTGAAGCGCACTTCTTCGCGTGCGCCTTCGATCTTCAGCGCCCAGGACAGTACCGTCTGGGTGCGCCCGTTCACCGGGAGCAGCCGCAAACGCTGCAACAGATAGTGCACCGGCGCATCGTAGCGGTATTCGGTTCGGTGGGTGATCTTCAGCCGCATCGCTCTCGTCCCTGGAGCATGAGCTTTTCCGAAAACCGATCTCCGCTTTTTGGGGTCATGCTCAATAGAACCTGTAATCCTGCGCGATCTCGTCGCCGAGCCTGGTGTTGTCGCGGATGAAATTGGCCAGAAATTCGTGCAGGCCGGCGTCGAAAATATCCTTGATCGACCCGGCCGTCAGCATGGCCTGGGTCTTGGCAGCCGTTGCATGACAGGCGTGGCGCTCCCCATAGTCGTCACCCAGGAATTTGAGATGCTCCGTCAGGAAGCGGTAGCAAAAGGTCAGCGAGCGCGGCATGCGGACGTTGAGGATCAGATAATCGGCGATGTTGCTCGGCTTGTAGTCGGCATCATAGACCCAGCGATAGGAACGGTGCGCCGACACCGAGCGCAGGATCGATTCCCACTGGTAGTTGTCGAGCGTCGAGCCGACCCAGGAGATCGACGGCAACAGCACGTAGTATTTCACATCCAGGATGCGCGCGGTGTTGTCGGCGCGTTCGACATACGTGCCGAGCTGCGAGAAATCGAAAATCTCGTTGCGCAGCATCGTGCCGTAGAACGAGCCGCGGATCAGCGCCGTCTCGCGCTTGATTGCGTCGAGCGCGTTGGGCAGGTCGCGCTCGTCGATCGGCTTGGCCAGCATCCGCTTCAGCGACATCCAGGCTTCGTTGATGCTTTCCCAGGTTTCACGCGTCAATGCCGTGCGCACCATGCGGGCATTGTTACGGGCCGTTTCGATAGACGACATCGTGCTCGACGGGTTCGATGTGTCGCGCAGCAGATAGTCGGCGACATTGGCGGCGGTGTAGTCGGAATATTTCTGCGTGAAGCTGGCGTCTGAACCGGCGCTGAGCAGCACCGAATTCCACTCCTCCGAAGCGTTCTGGGTACGAGTCAGCGCCATGCGCAGGCCGGCATCCACCAATCGCGCCATGTTTTCCGCCCGCTCGATGTAGCGGTTCATCCAGTAGAGCCCGTTGGCGGTGCGGCCGAGAAGCATGTCAGGCGGTCCTGTGGTGAATAGTGAAAGGTGAATGGTGAATGGTGACTATCCAGATTCCAGGGCACGATCCCGCGCGCTTCACTTCAGGGCATTTCACCAACATCAACGACCCATATCCTTACCTATTCACTATTCACTATTCACTATTCACTATTCACTATTCACTATTCACTACTCGCTACTTCCACTCTAATCATCCAACACCCACGTATCCTTCGTGCCCCCGCCTTGCGAGGAATTGACGACCAGCGAGCCTTCCTTGAGCGCTACTCGGGTCAGCCCGCCGGGCACGATCTGGATACGGTCGGAAACCAGCACATAGGGGCGCAGATCGACATGGCGCGGCGCCAGCCCCTTGTCCGTCAGGATCGGACAGGTCGACAGCGCCAGCGTCGGCTGGGCGATGTAGTTCGACGGTTTTGCCGCGAGCTTTTTGGAAAACTCCTCGCATTCCTTCTTGGTCGCCGCCGGACCGACCAGCATGCCGTAACCGCCGGAGCCGTGGACTTCCTTGATCACCAATTCGTCGATGTGTTCGAGCACGTATTTCAGGCTGTCCGGCTCCGAGCAGCGCCAGGTCGGGATGTTGCCGAGCATCGCCTTGCGGCCGGTGTAGAATTCGACGATCTCGGGCATGTACGAATAGATCGCCTTGTCGTCGGCGATGCCGGTTCCCGGCGCATTGGCGATCGTGATGTTGCCGGCGCGGTAGACGTCCATAATGCCCGGCACGCCAAGTGCCGAGTCGGGGCGGAAGGTCAGCGGATCGAGGAACGAGTCGTCGACACGCCGGTAAAGCACGTCGATCTGCTTGTAGCCCTCGGTGGTGCGCATCGCGACATGGCCATCGACGACGCGCAGATCCTGCCCCTCGACAAGCTGCACGCCCATCTGGTCGGCAAGGAAAGCATGTTCGAAATAGGCTGAGTTGAAGCTGCCCGGCGTCAGCACGGCAATGGTCGGCGCGCCCTTGGTGCTTTGCGGCCGCACTGCCGCCAGCGACTGGCGCAAGAGCTGCGGGTAATTCTCAACCGGCCGCACCTTGATCTGCTGGAACAACTCGGGGAAGAGCTGCATCATCGTCTCGCGATTCTCCAGCATGTAGGAGACGCCGGACGGCGTGCGCGCGTTGTCCTCCAGCACGTAGAACTCGTTCTCGCTAATGCGTACGATGTCGACGCCGATAATGTGGGTATAGACGCCGGCCGGCGGCCGCACCCCGATCATCTCGGGCAGGAACGCCTCGTTCTTGGCGATCAACTCCTTCGGCACCCGGCCGGCGCGCAAGATCTCCTGGCGATGGTAGATGTCGTCGAGAAAGGCGTTCAGCGCCTGGACGCGCTGCTCGATGCCTTGCGTCAGCCGTCGCCATTCATTGCCCGAAATGATGCGCGGAACGATGTCGAAGGGTATCAGCCGCTCCGATGCTTCCTGCTCGCCGTAGACGGCGAAAGTGATGCCTGTCTTGCGAAAGACGCGTTCGGCGTCCTGCATCTTCTCGCTAAGTCTGGCCGGGTCCTGTTCCTTCAGCCAGCGATCGTAAGCCGAATACGGTTTTCTCAGCCCGGAAACTTCCGGAAGCATTTCATCGAACGCTGCCAATCGCATACTCCCCTGTGGCGCCATTTCACTGGCCTCGCTGGAGAAAATCAAGCGCAATCGGTGATTTGTTGGGCGCCGGCGATCAGTATATCGCACTTGCCTAAAATTAAGGCAGCACCAATAGGGCCTTGATCAGGCTTTGCCTGGTGTCCGGGCAGATGCCGGATGCGGATCAAAAAGCGCGAAAGGTGACGACCGTGAACGTGTCCTTGATGCCCGGGAGAATCTGCACTTTCTCGTTGACGAAGTGGCCGATGTCTTCCTCGTCGTCGACATAGAATTTGGCGAGCAGGTCGTAGTTTCCGGCTGTCGAGTAGATTTCCGAAGCAATCTCGGCATCGGCCAGGGCGCTGGCAACGTCGTAGGCCTTGCCCAGATCGCACTTTATCTGCACGAAAAATGCCTTCATTGCCTGGTCCTGCTCACATCGCACGCTCTAGGTATAATCGAGCGGCCCTTGTGGCAGACTGCCGTTCGCCTTTCAAGCATCGGCAATCGCTCAGGCTGTTCTCGCCTCGACAATGCTTCTCGGCTCGGACACGGACTGCCACGCCGAATGTTTGCGCTCGGCTGAAACCCTGAAGCACTGCAAAGCGTATGGTATCATGTACCTTCAGGCAGCGATTTCTCAGGGACAACGGAGACAGGCCATGCGCCGCGCGTTTTTCGCATTCGCAGTCGTTCCATTCATTTTCGCATCCCAGGCCTTTGCTGGCGACGCCGAAGTCAAAGCGGCGCAGACGGTCATCGATGGGCAGTTGAGGGCCTTCATCGCCAATGACGGAATGACGGCCTACAGCTTTGCCGCACCGAATGTGAAACGCATCTTTCCGACCGTCGATACCTTCATGAACATGGTGACAAAAGGCTATCCGCCGGTGCGCCAACCGCAGACCTACTCCTTCGGCAAGGTTCGCGAGACGAGCCCGACGTCGATCATCCAGCAAGTGCTGATCGTCGGCCCGGATGGCAAGGACTACGAGGCGGTCTACACGCTCGAACTACAGCCTGACGGCAGCTTTCGGATCACCGGCTGCAGCCTGCGTGCGTCCACGTCGCTCAGCACCTAAAGGGGTGTTTCAATCCTGTCGCCGGTAGAGCGTCCAGCTCAGGCCTGAAAACCCCCAATGCCTCGACGCATCGGCCCGTTCATACGCCAGACCGCATGCGGCCGTCGGTTCGACATGTTCGGCTTGGTTGTCCACGTCCCCCTCGAGGACCAGCCAGGTGGGCCGTTCGGTGCACATCCCGTCGTCTGGAACCAGCAATGCCCGACGATCCATTCGCGCCGCAAAATAGTTGACGACAATGGGGGTGCGGAAATTACCGTCGCTGGCATAGGTGGTTGCGCCGTTCCTGGTCATTTCATCAACGATAGCGGCGTAGGAGCCGCGTCCATATTGATAGAACTGAAGCAGCGACGAAATGCTTCCAGTCACCACGATCGCCAGCGCTCCCATCGCAAGTAGCCTTGCAGTCCCGCGAGCATCCAGGCCGCGGCCAATCATCTCGCCGGCCCACAGCAGCAGCAATGTTCCGCTGATGATGAAATAGCGTGGGAACTCGAGGTTGGGCAGATGCGCCGCCGCCATGAGCAAAGGCAGTCCGATAATCCCGATGGCATAAAGGCTGGCTCGACGACCGCGCCAGACACCGGCGGAGAGGCCGACAAGACCGCAGGCGGCAACGATGTAGGGCCTGTCGCCGAACCAGGGTGGCAGCCCGAACAGAGAGCGGATCATCCCGCCATAGCCCTGCGCGAAGGCGGCAATCGAGAACGGCGAAACACCACCGACACTGAAGCCGAACAGCCTGCAGCCGACAAACACGCCGACAGCCAGTGGCAGCACGGCAAGCAAGCCCGGCAGGAAGATCGACGCCAGGTCCGCAACGACACGGCCGACCTTCGCCGTACGCTGCCAGGCGAGCCAGGCGGTCCATATTGCGAGGACCGCCACCAATCCGATCATGGTGAGGTGGCACAGGAAGCCGAAAAGGATCGCCGCTGCCAAGGCCACGCCAGACCACCGTCTACTGTCGAGCCGGCGCTCCAGAAAAACGACCGACAGCAGCGTGAACAGCACAAGGCCGGCATAGCCGCGCGCCTCCGAGCCGTAATGGATCATTGGGTAGCTCACGGCAAATAACAGGCTTGTGGCAATCATCGCCTGTCGTCCGCGCGATGCGGCGCTCGCTGCCGCCGCACCGATCGTGGCAACACCTAATGCTATCGACAGACCTCGCTGGATCAGCGGCGAAGCATCGGGGCCAATGAGATAGAGATAGACCGAGTTGAGGAAATGATTGTTGTCGTGATTGACGCGCCAGAATATCTGGTCGATCGAGGTAAGCGGCTCGATCAGCGCAAAGCTCCAGATCTCGTCCAGCCAAAGGTCGCCGCGCGCGCCAAGCAAGCGCAAGACCAGGCCGGTCACTGCGATCGCCAGAATGGCAAGCAACGACCCAGCCGTCCATCGCTGAACCGCGATGGGGGTCGAAGGCGAAGGCTCGGCGATGCCGTTCGTCCGCACCGTCGTGCCAAGAACTGAAACTTGCCCCGAAACGAACAGGTTCTTGATCCTCGCCCGATGTCGTCCGGCAATGCTTATTAGGCAGTCGTTTCAAAACAGTTCATGGCAGGGGCAACTCCTCCCTGGAGCCGGATTCCTGGCGAGCATGCCTACCGGACGGCGAGGTCACCGTTTGCCCATTGCTGCGTGATGATCTCGGCTTGTTCGGCGAACCTGCCAGCCTCGATCGCTTCACGAATGTCGCGCATCAGCTGCTGGTAATAGGACAGATTGTTCCAGGTCAGGAGCATCGCCCCAAGCGCCTCTTGCGAGCGCACCAGATGGTGCAAATAGGCCCGCGAATAGTCGCGTGCGGCCGGGCAGTCGCTTTCCTCATCGAGCGGACGCGGATCGTCGGCATGGCGGGCGTTGCGCAGATTGACCTTGCCGCGCCGTGTGTATGCAAGGCCGTGGCGCCCCGCCCGCGTCGGCATCACGCAGTCGAACATGTCGATGCCGCGCGCCACCGACTTCAAAATGTCGTCCGGGGTGCCGACGCCCATCAGGTAGCGCGGCCGGTCAGCCGGCAGCTCCGGGCAAGTGATGTCGAGCATCTCCAGCATCACCGCTTGCGGCTCGCCGACAGCCAGCCCGCCGATCGCATAGCCCTTCAGCTCCATTGCCTTCAGCGCCTGCGCCGAGCGCAGCCGCAGATCCGGCACGTCGCCGCCTTGCACAATGCCGAACATCGCCTTGCCGGGCTGCTCGCCGAATGCCGTCTTGCAACGCTCGGCCCAACGCAACGACAACTCCATGGCACGCTCGATCTCGTTCTGCTTGGCCGGCAGCGCCGTGCATTCGTCGAGCTGCATCTGGATGTCGGAATCGAGCAGCCCCTGGATCTCTATCGAACGCTCCGGCGACATCTCGTAGGCGCCGCCGTCGATATGCGAACGGAAGGTAACGCCGTTCTCGGTCAGTTTCCGCAGCTTCGACAGCGACATCACCTGGAAGCCGCCGCTGTCGGTCAGGATTGGATGCTGCCAGCGGGCGAATTCATGCAGGCCGCCGAGCCGCGCCACGCGCTCGGCGCCGGGTCTTAGCATCAGGTGGTAGGTGTTGCCGAGGATAATGTCCGAGCCGACGCCGCGCACCTGATCCATATACATGGCCTTCACCGTGCCGCCGGTACCGACCGGCATGAAGGCAGGCGTGCGGATTTCCCCGCGCGGCATGGTGATTGCACCACGCCGCGCCCTGCCGTCGGTCGCCAGCACCTTGAAGGTGAATGCGTCAGTCATCGAATTCCCTAGCCATCGAGTCCTTGTCGAATACCGGCGCGTCCGGGGCCTGCTTGTCGAGTGATTGCCGGTAGCGGATGCAGCCGCGCATGAATTTCGGCCACGGCGGCACGGCAATCGCCGGCTCGGTCTTTTCGGGCAAAAGTGACCAGAGGTCGGGATGATGCCAGCACAGATCATGGCCGGTGGCGTCGCGGTGTTGGCGGATGCCGGCGCGCAGTTTCCTGACCTCGGCGATCAAGGCTTCGCGGTCGAAGGTTTCCAGGTCATCGTCCATCGGTATCCTCCCTGAACAGAAGACTTGCATCTCCATAGGAATAAAACCTGTAGCGGTTCTCGATCGCATGCGCATAGGCCGCGCGCATCGTCTGCAAACCGCAGAAGGCCGAAACCAGCATGAACAGCGTCGAACGCGGCAGATGGAAATTGGTCATCAGCATGTCTGCGGTCTTGAAGCGATAGCCGGGCGTGATGAAGATGTCTGTCGGGCCTGACCATGCGGCCAGCCTGCCGTCCTCGCCGGCCGCGCTCTCCAACAAGCGCAGCGATGTCGTGCCGACGGCGATAATGCGCCCTCCTTTTGCCTTCGCCGCATTCAGCGCTTCGGCGGTTTCCGGGCTGACCGAACCGGTTTCGGCGTGCATCTTGTGGTCGGCGGTGTCGTCCGCCTTCACCGGCAGGAACGTACCGGCGCCGACATGCAGCGTGACGAAACGGCGCTCTATGCCCTTGGCGTCGAGCGTCGCAAACAGCTCCGGCGTGAAATGCAGCCCTGCCGTCGGCGCGGCCACGGCGCCCTCCTCCTTGGCATAAATGGTCTGGTAATCGCTGCGGTCGCGTTCGTCGTCGTCACGCTTGGAAGCGATGTAGGGCGGTAGCGGGATGTGGCCGACGGCATGCAGCGCCTCGTCGAGGAACGGACCTGACAGGTCGAAGCCGAGCAGCACCTCGCCACCTTCTCCCTTCTCGATCACGGTCGCATCGAGTTGGCCGAGAAAGCAGGAATTGGCGTCATGACCGAAATGGATGCGATCGCCGGCGGCGATGCGCTTGCCCGGACGCATGAAGGCGAGCCAGCGGTCGGGCGCCATCCGCATATGCAGCGTGGCTTCGACCTGCGCCGCCGCCTCGCCGCGCCGCCTGATGCCCTTCAATTGTGCCGGAATGACCTTGGTGTCGTTGAAGACCAGCAGATCACCGGCCTTGAGCAGGGCCGGCAGGTCGCGCACTGTCCGGTCCTCGAGCCCCTCACCCGGCCTGACCACCAGCATCCTGGCACTGTCGCGCGGCTCGGCTGGGCGAAGCGCGATGCGCTCCTCCGGCAGATCGAAGTCGAAAAGGTCGACGCGCAAGAGATCCCCGCCTCAAGGTTCCGGGCAGGTCACCGCCCAGGCGCCAACACCGTCTATGCTCAATGTGCCGCCCATCGCGAAACTGGACTGCTCGCTGGCCTTGACCAGCCGCAATCTGGCGACGATCGAGCTGATGCCTTCGTCGGTGAGGTCGATAAGCATACGCTCGTCGTCTTCGAATGCCTGTCCAACGATGACTTTCGTTGAGCCTGGCTGTCCGTCCGTGGTCCATGTCTTGCCGCCGGCATCCAGCCACACACGCGCCACCGCAATGACGGCCGTGTGTCCCATCAAAACATCAATCGATGCCGCGCCGCCGTCGGCGCTGCAGACGATCGATTCCGTCGCCAGCGCCGGAGTGGCCGCCGCGACGAGCACAAATGCGATGGCCGCGACAGCCCGGCCGGTCATTTCACGTCGGCCGCGACCTTGAGCGACACGATCTTGTCAGGATCCTGCACCGGTTCGCCGCGCTTGATCTTGTCGACGTTGTCCATGCCTTCGACGACCTGGCCCCATACCGTGTACTGGCGGTTGAGGAAGGCGGCATCGTCGAAGCAGATGAAGAACTGCGAATTGGCCGAATTCGGGTTCTGCGAGCGCGCCATCGAGCAGGTGCCGCGGCCGTGGTTGGCGTTGGAGAACTCGGCCTTCAGATCGGGTTTGTCGGAACCGCCAGTGCCGGCGCGCGATGGCGCGAAAGACGGCTTGTTGGAATTGCCGAACTTCACGTCGCCGGTCTGCGCCATGAAGCCGTCGATGACGCGGTGGAAGACCACGCCGTCATAGGCGCCTTCGCGCGCCAGCTCCTTGATACGGCCGACATGGCCGGGCGCCAGATCTGGAAACAATTCGATGACGACCTTGCCCTTGGTCGTGTCCATGATAAGCGCGTTCTCGCGGTCCTTGATTTCGGCCATGTCAGAAATATCCTTTTGAACAATTGGGGTTACTTGCCGTCCGCGGCGATGCGCACCTTGATCATGCGATCGGGGTCGGTCACCGTCCCGTTCTGCGCCTCGTCGCCTTTCTTGATGTGGTCCACCAGCTCCATGCCGCCGACGACATTGCCAACGATGGTGTACTGGCCATCGAGCGGCGGTGCCGGCGCGAACATGATGAAGAATTGCGAATTGGCGGAATTCGGATCGTCGGAGCGGGCCATGCCGACCACGCCGCGCTGGTAGTGCTCGGTGCCGGAGAATTCGGCCGGCAGGTCAGGAAGATCGGAGCCGCCGGTGCCGACAGCGTCGGCATTGAAGCCGCTCTTCATGTTGCCGAACTTGACGTCGCCGGTCTGCGCCATGAAGCCGTCGATGACGCGGTGAAAGGCGACGTTGTCGTAGGCGCCCTGGCGCACCAGCTTTTTGATCTGCGCGACGTGCTTCGGCGCAAGGTCGGGCCTCAGCGCGATGGTCACGTCGCCGTCCTTCAGCGTTACGATCATGGTGTTTTCCGGATCGGCGGCAAAGGCCGACACGGATGCGGTCACAAGACCGGCAAGCACGGCAAGCAAGAAGGCAAGCTTTTTCAGCTGCATGGGATCTTTCTCCGAATATCTTCGTTCATGCATGTCGTTACCCAAAGCCGGGTTCCACTTTTGGGTGACATGCATTTATTTCGCGAATTTGGCGGTGAGCGCGCCGGCCACGGCCGCCGGCACGAAGGGGCGGATGTCGCCTCCCATCGAAGCTATCTGGCGCACAAGTGTGGCGGTAATGGTGCGCACTGAAGGGCTGGCGGGCAGGAACACGGTCTGCAGCTCCGGCGCCATGGTCTCGTTCATGCCGGCCATCTGCATCTCATAGTCAAGATCGGTGCCGTCGCGCAGGCCGCGGATGATGATCGAGGCGCCATGCTTCCTGGCCGCATCGATGACCAACCCGTCGAAGGCGACTACTTTGATACGCGCACCGTCGCTGCCGAATTCCGCCTTCGCGGCCGTTTCGATCAGGCCAACCCGTTCCTCGAAGGAAAACAACGGCTTCTTGCCGGGATGGATGCCGATCGCCGCATAGATTGTATCCGCCACGGCCAGCGACGCCTTCAGCACGTCGAGATGGCCGTTGGTCAGCGGGTCGAAAGAGCCGGCATAAAGGGCGATGCGTTCGGTCATGGCAGGTGCTTCTAGCGAGCCTCTCCCCTAAAGGCAAATCCGATCGCCAGCCCGCCCCGTGAACCTTTTGGCCGACGTGAACGACAGATGAATGTGCCGCTCACAACAGCTTCACGCAGTGTTCACTAAGTTGCCGCTGCAGAAGATGAAACCAAACACCCATCTAATCGTTGTTAGGCGCAGGAGAACACGCACATGCTGATCTACATCCTCGCCACCGCAATGACCGTCGCCATGCTGATCGCTACCGTATTCGGGTTGCATCAGGAAGCACAGCGCGTCCGCGCCAAGGCCAATACCAAGCGGTTCGAAGGCTTCGGCAACCGCAAGCCTTATCGCCACTTCTAGATTGCGGGTGTCTTCACACGCCGGCCCATAGGGCTGGCGTCGTCGTGCCAAACTCACTCGACGGTAGTATCAGGCCCCCCACCTTCGGCATCGGTGGAAGCGCCACCTTCAGCATCGACACTCTCTTCGATCTCCTCGTCGGCTTGCGGTTCTGAAATCCGCTCCACCGAAACGACCTTCTCGCCCTCTGCGGTATTGAAGATGGTAACGCCCTTGGTGGCGCGGCTGGCGAAACGAATGCCGTTGACCGGGACGCGGATGACGGTGCCGCCATCCGAAACCAGCATGATCTGATCGTCATTGCCGACCGGGAAGGTCGCCACCAGGCGGCCGATTTCGGCCGTTTTCGAGACGTCGGTGGCGCGAATACCCTTGCCGCCACGGCCAGTCAGGCGGAAATCGTAGGACGATGAACGCTTGCCGTAGCCATATTCCGTCACCGTCAACACGAACTGCTCGTGCGCCTTGAGGAACTCATAGCGGTCGTCGGAAAGCTCCGCCTCTTCGCCGACCTCTTCATTGGTGAGCTGGATTTCTTCCTCCTCGCCGGCCGCAATGTCAGCAGCGAGCCGGCGTTCGGCCACCACCCGCTTGAGGTAGGCGGCACGCTCCGCCGGCGGCGCATCGACATGCTCGATCACCGCCATCGAGATCACCCGGTCGCCATCGGCCATCGCAATGCCGCGCACGCCGACCGAATTGCGGCTCTGGAAGACGCGTACGTCGCTGACCGGAAAGCGGATGCACTGGCCGGAACTTGCCGTCAAAAGCACGTCGTCATTGTCGGTGCAGGTCTCGACGCCGAGGATCTCGTCGCCCTCCTCGTCCAGCTTCATGGCGATCTTGCCGTTGCGGTTGACCTGGACGAAGTCCGACAGCTTGTTGCGACGCACGGTGCCGCGCGTGGTGGCAAACATGACGTCGAGCTCGCCCCAACTCGTCTCATCCTCCGGCAGCGGCATGATCGTGGTGATGCGCTCGCCCTGTTCGAGCGGCAGCATATTGATCAGCGCCTTGCCGCGCGATTGCGGGTTGCCGATCGGCAGGCGCCAGACCTTTTCCTTGTAGACGATGCCGCGCGAGGAGAAGAACAGCACCGGCGTGTGCGTGTTAGCGACGAACAGCCGGGTGACGAAATCCTCTTCCTTGGTCGACATGCCGGAGCGGCCCTTGCCGCCGCGGCGCTGCGCCCGGTAGAGCGACAGCGGCACGCGCTTGATGTAGCCGGAATGGCTGACCGTGACGACCATGTCCTCGCGCTGGATCAGGTCCTCGTCTTCCATGTCCGCCCCGCCCTCGGCGAGCTCGGTGCGGCGCGGCGTGCCGAACTCGTCGCGCACGGCCATCAGCTCGTCCTTGACGATCTGCTGGACGCGGGCGCGGGACGAGAGGATGTCCAGGTAGTCCTTGATCTCGTCGCCGATCGTGTTCAGCTCGTCGGCGATCTCGTCGCGGCCGAGCGCGGTCAGGCGCTGCAGGCGCAGTTCGAGGATGGCGCGCGCCTGCTCCTCGGAGAGATTATAGGTACCGTCCTCATTGATGCGATGGCGCGGGTCGTCGATCAGAAGAATCAGCGATTCCACGTCGCCCGAAGGCCAGCGCCGCTCCATCAACTGCTCGCGCGCCGTCTGCGGGTCCGGAGCGCTGCGGATCAGCTTGATGACTTCATCGATGTTGGCAACAGCGATGGCAAGGCCGACCAGCACATGGGCGCGGTCGCGCGCCTTGCGCAGCAGGAATTTCGTGCGCCGGCTGATCACCTCCTCACGGAAGGCGACGAACGCCTTCAGCATGTCGGTCAGAGTCAGCAATTCCGGCTTGCCGCCGTTCAGTGCCACCATGTTGGCGCCGAAGGACGTCTGCAGCGGAGTGAAGCGGTAAAGCTGGTTGAGGATGACATCGGCGACCGCGTCGCGCTTCAGTTCGATGACGACGCGGTAGCCCTGGCGGTCGCTCTCGTCGCGAATGTCGGAAATGCCTTCGATGCGCTTGTCGCGCACCAGCTCGGCCATCTTCTCGATCATCGACGCCTTATTCACCTGATAGGGAACCTCGGTGATGACGATCGATTCACGATCGTTGCCGCGCGCCTCGACGTTGACGCGGCCGCGCATGACGATGGAGCCGCGGCCGGTCGAATAGGCGCTGTAGATACCGGAGCGGCCGAGCACGATGCCGCCGGTCGGGAAATCCGGCCCCGGAACGATCTCCATCAGTGCCGGAAGGTCGATCGCTGGATTATCGATGAGGGCAATGGCGCCGTTGCAGACCTCGCCCAGATTGTGCGGCGGGATGTTGGTAGCCATGCCGACGGCGATACCGCCGGAGCCGTTGACCAACAGGTTCGGAAAGCGCGCCGGAAGGACTTTCGGTTCGCTGCCCGACGCATCGTAAGTGTCCTGGAAATCGACGGTGTCCTTGTCGATGTCTTCCAGCAACTCATGCGCGACCTTGGTCAGCCGCGATTCCGTGTAGCGCATCGCCGCCGGCGGATCGCCGTCGATCGAGCCGAAATTGCCCTGCCCGTCGATCAGCGGCACGCGCAGCGACCAGTCCTGCGCCATGCGCACCAAAGCGTCGTAGATAGAGGCGTCGCCATGCGGATGGTATTTACCCATCACGTCGGCGACCGGGCGTGCCGATTTCACATATTTGCGGTTCCAGTGATAGCCGCTCTCATAGGCGGCGTAGAGGATGCGGCGATGCACTGGCTTGAGGCCGTCGCGCACGTCCGGCAGCGCACGGCTGACGATCACGCTCATGGCGTAATCGAGATAGGAGCGCTGCATCTCCTCGATGATGGATATCGGCTCGATGCCGGTGGGGCCGCCGTCGGCGCCGCGCGGTGTCTTTTGGTCGGTCAAATCGGATCACAATCTAATCAGGAATCACTTGGTGCTTATATAGGAAGCCGGCCCGAAACTCCAACAATCGCGGCAGTTTTCCAGTGTGGTTTTTAGCGGCAAATTCAAAAGGATAAACCAATTGCGACGATATGGCCGTGGCACCCTTTCACGGGCGTCGCCGGCGGGCGCGATAAGTACCCGGCGCCTCGCCCATCAGCCGCCGGAAACGGCGGTTGAAGGTCGACAGATCGTTGAACCCCGCCGCAAAGGCGATCGCCGAAATCGTCTGATCTGACGTCCGCAGCCGCACGGCTGCCCTGTGCAGCCGCGCTCTCAGCAGGAACTGGTAGGGCGTCATGCCGGCGACGTGCCGGAAGGTGCGCAGGAAATGGTAAGGGCTGGTGGCGGTCTCGTCGGCGAGTTCGGCAAGCGAGATCGGCCGGTCGGCATCGACTTCGATGCGCCGCACCGCTTCGGCGACACGCTTCTGGTCACGGCGGCTCGGCGTCCGTCCCCGATCCGTAGCGCTGCAAGCCGCTGTCACCGCGGCACCGGCAATGCGCAGGGCGAGTTCCTCGAACGCGCCGGTGTCGGCCATCTCGCGCGCCGCCTCCGCTTCGGCAAGCAGCGACACCAGCGCCGGCAAGGGCGGCAGGCGCGGCGTGCCGAAATCGAGCGTCTTCGCGCCCGGCACGTCGGCGACGATCCGCTCCATATAGGCCGGCCCGAAATGGAAGGAGAGGCAGCGGTCGCCGGCGCCATGCTCGTGACCGCATTCATAGCATGTGCCGGGATTGCCGAGCAGGAGCGCGCCCGGCGCGAGCATCGCCGTGCCCTCGCGCGCACGATAGCGGAAGGTGCCGTTGGTTACGGCGGCAACGCAGAAATCCCGATGCTCCTCCTCGAATGGCCTGTCGGCGGCGCTGGCGGTGCAGATGACATCCGACACCTGCCAGCCTCGGCCCGACGCCAGCCTGTGCGCGCTCGTCGTCATCGCCGAAACATAGCAACTTTTCCCAAGCGCAGAACCCCTGTCGGCCTCTATGCTTGCCGGTTTCCTGACAAGATGAGAGCGAAGCCATGTCCAATTCCTTTGCCAAGGCCCTGCACAGCGATGGGCCCGTACCGGCCCTTGCCGAGAAACTGAATCTTTATGGCCGCTTCGTCGGCGCCTGGACGTTCGACGCCACGCGCCATCTCGAGGACGGTCAGGTGCTGACCGGGCGCGGCGAAGTGCATTTCGGCTGGGTGCTCGAAGGCCGCGCGATCCAGGACGTATGGATCCTGCCTGCCCGTGACGCCGGCCCCTCGCCCTCGCTCGGCAAATGGACCTTCTATGGCACGACGTTGCGCGTCTACGATCCCGGCGTTGACGCCTGGCACATCTTCTGGAGCGATCCGCGCAATCAGTACTACAGCCGCCAGCTCGGCCGTGCCGAGGGCGACACCATCATCCAGCAAGGCGCAGACGGCACCGGATCTGCTGTGCGCTGGAGCTTTTCGCGCATCACCGAAAATTCGTTCCGCTGGCTGGGCGAACGCTCACAGGACGACGGCGCCACCTGGCGTCTCGAAGTCGAGTTTCTGGCGCGCCGGGCCGTCAGCCCCTGATCCGCACGGTTTCCACTGCCTCCGCTTTGCTCTACCAATCCCGTTATCCGGCTTTGCCGGCGGGGAGGGTCAGCATGCCGAGCTTCGACAGCCTGTTCAACGCCTTCGTCACCATACTGGTGACGATCGATCCGCCGGGCCTGGCGCCGCTCTTCCTCGCCGTGACCCGCGGCATGAACCGCGAGGAGCGCAACCAGGTCTCCGTGCGCGCCTCGGTCATCGCCTTCCTGGTAATGGCGTTGTTCGCAATCGCCGGCGCGTCGATCCTGTCAGTCTTCGGCATCACTCTGCCGGCCTTCCGCGTCGCCGGCGGCTTTCTGCTGTTCTTCATCGCCTTCGAAATGGTGTTCGACCGCCGGCAGGACCGCAAGGAGAAGATCGGCGACGTCGCCATCACCAGGGACATGATCCACAACATCGCCGCCTTTCCGCTGGCGATCCCGCTTATTGCCGGTCCCGGCGCGATTTCGGCGACCGTCCTGCTCTCAAGCTCGTTTCAGGGTTTGGGCGCGCAGACAGCCCTTGTCGGCATCATCGCCATCTGCCTCGTCATCACCTACCTGGTGTTCGTGCTGTCAGAGCGCATCGATCGTATCCTCGGCCAAACCGGCCGTTCGATCCTGACAAGGCTGCTCGGCGTCATCCTGGCGGCGCTCGCCGTACAGTTCGTCGCCGACGGCATCAAGGCGCTGATGGCGACGTAGGAACAGCCCTACTTCGCTGTCGTTTCAATGACTTCGAAGTCGTGGGTAATCTCGGCAGTCTTGGCCATCATTGCCGAGGCCGAGCAGTATTTCTCGATCGAAAGCCCGATCGCCCGCTTCACCTTGTCGTGTGATAGCGCCCGGCCCTTGACGACAAAATGCATGTGAATGCGGGTGAATACTCTGGGATCGGCTTCTGCACGGTCGGCATCGAGTTCGACTACGCAATCTTCGACCGCCTCGCGCCCCTTTTCGAGGATATGGACCACGTCATAGGCCGAGCAGCCGCCGGTGCCGATCAGCACCAGTTCCATTGGGCTCGGCCCCGGCGTCTTGCCCTCCGGCCCGAACGCAGTGCCTAGCACCAGCTTGTGCCCACTGGCGGACTCGCCAACGAAAGTGCGCTCCTCGACCCATTTGACCCTTGCCTTCACCTGATACGTCCTTTCACCGCTCAAACGCACAACGTCCCGAAAATCCAAGACAGATTTTCGGGACGCCATTTCGTGGCCAAGGTGCCGGCGCTTTTCGCCGCAAGGGCAGTCCGCCCCGAGAAATCAGAACGGGATTTCGTCGTCCAGCTCGCGCGACGAACCACCGCCGCCGCCCTTGTTGGCGCCACCGCGATTGAAACTTTCGCCCGGGCCGGACTGGCCGAAATCGGAACCGCGGCTCGCACCACCACCGGCATAGTTGCCGACCTGGCCCCCGCCCTCGCCCCGCGCATCGAGCATCTGCAGCTCGCCGCGGAATTTCTGCAACACGACTTCGGTCGTATAGCGGTCATTGCCGGTCTGGTCCTGCCATTTGCGCGTCTGCAGCTGGCCCTCGACATAGACCTTCATGCCCTTCTTCAGATACTGCTCGGCCACCTTGGCGATCTGGTCGTTGAAGATCACGACATTGTGCCACTCGGTCTTTTCCTTGCGCTCTCCGGATGTCTTGTCGCGCCAGCTTTCCGACGTCGCGATGCGGATGTTGACGACCGGGTCACCCGAATTCAAGCGGCGGATTTCAGGGTCCGCCCCGAGGTTGCCCACCAGAATGACCTTGTTGACGCTACCCGCCATGATACTTCTCCGCGCTCATCCGAAACCGAATTTTTGTCGCCGCACCTTACAGGCTATGGACAATCCCTGCCTGCCGTCGCTGCCTTTTCCCACAAGGTTTTTGTTCTCTTTTCGTTCTATAGGAGAGGCCCTGCACTGTCAATAGTTGTCAGTAAGAAGTAGTGTCTTGGCGTCGAATTTCCACAGACCATGGGATCGAGGCGAACTCAATGAAGATGGTCGAGCATGACGATCAGCCGCAAGAAGAATGGCGGACGGGAGTAAAGACCCGCATGCATGTCTCGGCCTGCAACGGCGCAACTCAACTTTGCATATTCGAACAATGGATCGAACCCGCGGTTGGCGCCCCGACACATTGGCACCCGGTCGAGGAAGTGCTTACCGTCATCGCTGGCAGGGCCGAGATGTGGATCGACGAAGAGCATCTCGTCTTGACTGCCGGACAGTCGCTTGTTGTTGCCGCGCACAGGCAACATGGCTTCCGAAACGTCGGCTCCGAATTGCTTCATATTCATGCTGTGCTCGCGTCACCAGTTTTCGAGGCGACGTTCAACGGATCCCCCGACATGGTGAGACGCTGGCTTCCAGCGAGTTTGTAAAACCTCGCCTGTCTTAAAAAACACCGCCTGTCTTAAAAAACACGGCTTGCCAAACCGATAAGTATTGACTTATGCTTTCGGCATGATCGAAGCAGACATTTTTCGGGCACTAGCGGATCCAACGCGTCGCGCCGTCTATGAGCGGCTCGCCGACGGCGAGATGACGGTGTCGGAACTGCGCACTGGCATACCGGTATCGCAGCCGGCGGTATCGCAACATCTCGCAGTGCTGCGCGGCGCCGGCCTCGTGGTCGAGCGCCGGGCCGGTCGCAACGCCTATTACCGCGTCGATCCGAAGGGGCTTGCGCTACTGCTCGGCTGGATCGAACGCTACCGTGCGTTCTGGCCAGAGCGCATCGAAAGGCTCAAGACGGTTTTGAAGGACATGGACCAATGACCAGCCGAGGCAAAGAACGCGCCGAAATGGCCGCAGACAAGATCGAGTTCGAGTGCGAGCTGCCCGAACCGCCGGAAAAGGTGTGGCGGGCGCTGACGGTGCCGGACCTGCTCGCGGCCTGGATGATGCCGAACGACATCAAGCCCGAAATCGGCAACCGCTTTGCCTTTAAAGCGCCGAATGCGCCGATCGAGTGCGAAATCCTCGACGCGGATCCCGGACGGCTGCTGCGCTATTCCTGGCGGGAGCGGCCGGCGCCCGGCGATACGCAGGTGCCGCCCGGCAGCCCCCTGGACAGCGCAATGAACGACAGCCCAGTGGACAGCATCGTCACCTTTACGCTCGACCGCACCGTTTCCGGCGGCACGCATCTGCGCATCGTCCATGATGGTTTTGCTCGGGCAGCAGTGCCGGAGATCGCGATGGCAGGCGCCGGTTGCCGGCTTTCCTTTGAAGCGCGCACTCCCAGGCACAAGCAGATCGCCGCAAACACCCCGCGCCTCTTCCTGCGCGCGGCCTGAACGACAACAGTCAACGGAGACAACCGATGAGCGGCCTTGCCAATCTGGTGCCGATGGTGATCGAGCAGTCGAGCCGCGGCGAACGTGCCTTCGACATATTTTCGCGGCTGCTGCGCGAGCGAATCGTCTTCATCAACGGCCCGATCGATGACGGCACCTCGGCGCTGGTCTGCGCCCAGCTTCTGTCGTTGGAATCCGACAATCCCGACAAGGAGGTCTCGCTTTACATCAACTCGCCGGGCGGCGTGGTGACCAGCGGTTTCGCGATCTACGATACGATGCAGTATATCAGCTGCCCGGTCTCCACGGTTTGTATGGGCTTCGCCGCCTCGATGGCCTCGTTCCTTTTGATGGCCGGCACACCGGGGCGGCGCATCGCGCTACCCAACACCAGCATCGTGCTGCATCAGCCTCTCGGCGGTTTCCAGGGCCAGGCCTCCGATATCCAACGCCATGCCGAGGGCATCCTTCGCACCAAGCGGCGCATGACCGATCTTTACGCCCGCCATTGCGGCCGCACCTACGAAGAAGTGGAACGCACGCTCGACCGCGACTTTTTCATGACCGCGCAGGAGGCCAAGGATTGGGGCCTCGTCGACCATGTTTTCGACACTCGCAAGCAGGCCGCATGAACGTGCCGGGCCGGCGGACGGAACTGAGGCGATTGAGCGCCCGCAATTTCAGCGCCATCGGTCTGGTCTTGACGCTATCGCGGCACTATAGTCCGGTGATGACCGCCAGCCGCTCATCCAGCCTGTTATGCCTTGCCATCGCTACCGTTGCCGGCACGAACATGCTGGTGGGTATGGCACTTGCCCAAGATAATTCAACGTCTTCGCAAAAGGGCGCCCTGCCCGGTGTGACCAGCGATTATCGCATCGCCGAGCCAGCGCCGCGGCCTGAGCCTGACGATGTGGCTCCAGGCAGCGGCAACGGCACCTTCAAGATCGGCGATACCGACGTTCGGATTTCCGGTAGCATCACCATCGATGTCGCTACCGGCGGGATCAGGCCCTCCAGCCGCTAAGTTCGCCTGGTGTGAACCACAAATATTGCGCTTCAAACGAACAGCCCCGCCATTGCCTTTGCAACTGACGGGGCTTCTTGGATCTGAAATCCAAATTGCCGGGAGTGTACTGCCGGCTTTTTATTCGGATGCTTCGCGGCATTCAGCCGACGATCCGACTAGCAGTCTCTGATTTTATGGGGATCAGCAGGTCCGTTTGGCGGGCAGCGAAAACGCCTGACCCTGGCCACTTATACCTGCCGCGGCTCCAGCGACACGTGGAGCCTCAACGAACAATCCGGTGGAGTCATGCCTCTGCTCTCCTTCTGTTGGTTGCGACTGTCGTCGTCGAAGCGCTCATCGCATAACCCGCGGCGTCTCGCAGGCTAGCCCCAGGCCGCGAGGCCATCGAAAGACGGCCGGCTTCGTTGACGTCTGGAGTCTGCCCCCACGGTGCAGGGACGTCAACCTTGAATAGCCGATTACCGAAAAATGTGATCGCGAGACGGCTTGGGAAGCCGGCCCCACGGGCAGCTTTTGTCAGGAGCGTGTTCGGCCTTTGTTCTTTCCGCTTGCCCGTTCGCGCGAAAGGCGGTTAAACGCTTTGGTCGAGAGTTGTGGCGTCTCTCGAAAAGGCGGCGAAATTGCCTACATAGGGGATGGTCGGGAAAACCCGCCCATCCCACGAATTCCAGATTCTGAGGCGGCGACCGGCGATGGCCGACCATAAATATCTCTCCATTCGCGGGGCACGCGAACACAATCTGAAGAATGTCGATCTCGACCTGCCGCGTGACAGCCTGATCGTCATGACCGGCCTGTCGGGGTCCGGCAAGTCGTCGCTTGCCTTCGACACCATCTATGCCGAGGGCCAGCGCCGCTATGTCGAGAGCCTTTCGGCCTATGCGCGGCAATTCCTCGAAATGATGCAGAAGCCGGACGTCGACCAGATCGACGGCCTGTCGCCGGCCATCTCCATCGAGCAGAAAACCACCTCGAAGAACCCGCGCTCGACGGTCGGCACCGTCACCGAGATCTACGATTATATGCGGCTTTTGTTCGCCCGCGTCGGCATCCCCTATTCGCCGGCCACCGGCCTGCCGATCGAGAGCCAGACGGTTTCGCAGATGGTCGACCGGGTGCTTGCGGTCGAGGAAGGCACTCGGCTGTTCATCCTGGCGCCGATGGTGCGCGGCCGCAAAGGCGAGTACCGCAAGGAACTGCTTGAGCTGCAGAAGAAAGGTTTTCAGCGCGTCAAGGTCGACGGCGTCTTCTACGAGATCGCCGACGTGCCGGCGCTGGACAAGAAGTACAAGCATGACATCGACGTTGTCGTCGACCGCATCGTCGTGCGCGGCGATCTGGCGACGCGGCTCGCCGATTCCATCGAGACCGCGCTGAAGCTGGCCGACGGGCTGGCGGTGGCGGAATTTGCCGACAAGCCGCTCGACGCCAGCCAGACCGGCGAGGATTCGGTCAACAAATCGAAGAACGAGACGCATGAACGCATGCTGTTCTCGGAAAAGTTCGCCTGCCCGGTATCCGGCTTCACCATTCCCGAGATCGAGCCCAGGCTATTCTCCTTCAACAATCCGTTCGGCGCCTGCCCGACCTGCGACGGGCTCGGCAGCCAACGCGCCATCGATGCCAGCCTGGTCGTGCCCGACGAGAATGTCTCGCTGCGCGCCGGCGCCGTCAGCCCGTGGGCGAAGTCGACCTCGCCCTATTATGCGCAGACGCTGGAAGCGCTGGGCGTTGCCTATGGCTTCAAGCTCGGCGACAAGTTCAAGGATTTGAGCGAGGAGGCAAGGCAAGCCGTCCTGCACGGCACCGGCGAGCGCGAAATCACCTTCCATTATGATGACGGTCTGCGCTCCTACAAAACGACCAAAACCTTCGAGGGCGTCATCCCCAATCTCGAGCGCCGCTGGAAGGAAACCGAATCCGCCTGGATGCGCGAGGAGATCGAGCGCTTCATGTCGGCCACGCCCTGCCCGGCCTGCCGCGGCTATCGGCTGAAGCCCGAGGCGCTCGCGGTCAAGATCGCCGGCAAGCACATTGGCGAGGTCACCGAGCTGTCCATCCGCAAGGCCGACCAGTGGTTCACCGATCTGCCCGCTTCGCTCAACGACAAGCAGAACGAGATTGCGGTGCGCGTGCTCAAGGAAATCCGCGAGCGGCTGCGCTTCCTCAACGATGTCGGTCTCGACTATCTGACGCTGTCGCGCAACTCCGGCACGTTGTCGGGCGGCGAGAGCCAGCGCATCCGGCTGGCTTCGCAGATCGGCTCCGGCCTGACCGGCGTGCTCTATGTGCTCGACGAGCCGTCGATCGGCCTGCACCAGCGCGACAATGCCCGCCTGCTCGACACGCTGAAGCATCTGCGCGACATCGGCAACACGGTCATCGTCGTCGAGCATGACGAGGACGCCATCCTGCATGCCGACTACGTCGTCGATATCGGCCCGGCGGCCGGCATCCATGGCGGCCACATCATCGCGCAGGGCACGCCGCAGCAGATCATGGCGACCCCCGCCTCGATCACCGGCAAGTATCTGTCGGGCGAGCTCGAAGTGGCGACGCCGGCGGTTCGGCGCGAGGCCAAGAAGAACCGCCGGCTGAAGGTCGTCGGCGCGCGCGGCAACAACCTGAAGAACGTCACCGCCGAAATCCCGCTCGGCACGTTTACCGCCGTCACCGGCGTATCCGGCGGCGGCAAGTCGACCTTCCTGATTGAGACCCTGTTCAAGGCGGCGTCGCGCCGCATCATGGGCTCGCGCGAGCATCCGGCCGAGCACGACCGCATCGAGGGGCTGGAATTCCTCGACAAGGTCATCGACATCGACCAGTCGCCGATCGGGCGCACCCCGCGCTCCAACCCCGCCACCTACACCGGCGCCTTCACGCCGATCCGCGACTGGTTCGCCGGCCTGCCGGAGGCCAAGGCGCGCGGCTACCAGCCGGGGCGCTTCTCGTTCAACGTCAAGGGCGGCCGCTGCGAGGCCTGCCAGGGCGACGGCGTCATCAAGATCGAGATGCACTTCCTACCAGACGTCTACGTCACCTGCGACGTCTGCCACGGCAAGCGCTACAACCGTGAGACACTGGACGTCCTGTTCAAGGGCAAGTCGATCGCCGACGTTCTCGACATGACGGTCGAGGAAGGCGTCGATTTCTTCGCCGCCGTGCCCGGTGTGCGCGACAAGCTGGAGACGCTGAAACGGGTCGGCCTCGGCTACATCCATGTTGGCCAGCAGGCAACGACTTTGTCGGGCGGCGAGGCGCAGCGCATCAAGCTGGCCAAGGAACTGTCGCGCAAGGCGACCGGCAAGACGCTCTACATTCTCGATGAGCCAACCACGGGCCTGCATTTCCACGACGTCGCCAAGCTGCTTGAAGTGCTGCACGAGCTGGTCGACCAGGGCAACACGGTCGTCGTCATCGAGCACAATCTAGAGGTGATCAAGACCGCTGACTGGGTGCTCGATCTTGGCCCCGAAGGTGGTGACGGCGGCGGCGAGCTGGTAGCGTCCGGCACGCCTGAGGACATCATCCGCGAAAAACGCAGCTATACCGGGCAGTTCCTGAGGGACTTGCTGGAGCGGCGCCCCGGAGGCAAGCGCGAAGCGGCGGAGTGATGGCAAAGAACGGTCTCATCACGGTCCAAAGCCGCTTCGGCGTGGCCGAAACGATCGATCGCCTGGTCGGGACTGTGGAACGTGCAGGATTGCTGGTCTTCGCCCGCATTGACCACGCCGCCGGTGCGCGCAGTGTCGAAGCTTCCCTGCGTCCGACCCAGCTTCTGATTTTTGGCAACCCGAAAGGCGGCACGCCGCTGATGCAGGACCGGCAGCTTGCCGGCATCGATCTGCCGGTCAAGGCACTGGCTTGGGAGGACGAGCAAGGCAAGGTCTGGCTCTCCTGCAATGACGCGCACTGGCTCGCTGAGCGCCACGGCTTGGGCGACGCCAGTCGCAATGCCGTCGCCGCGATAGCGGCCGGCATGGACAAGGTGATTGCGGCCGCTGTCGGCGCGGGCCAGTTTTGATCATGAGAGCCGCTCGGGCCGATGATCTCCCCACGGTGATCTCGCTCACCACCGACGCCTACGCGCCCTACACTGCCCTGTTCGGAGCGCCGCCGATCCCCGTCACCGAGGATTATGCGCCGCGCATCGAACGCGGCGAGGTCTGGCTTTCGGAGCACGACGGAAAGCCGGCCGGCTTGATCGTTCTCGAACGACATGCGGACCATACAATGATCTTCAGCGTCGCCGTTGCGCCCGCCTTTCAGGGCAAGGGTTTCGGCATCGGGCTGCTCGACTGGGCCGAGCAACAGACGCGCCTGTGGAGCTTGCCTGAAATCCGACTCTACACCAATGCCAGAATGGAACGGAACGTTTCGTTGTATAAGGCCTACGGCTTTCGCGAAACGGGTCGCCGGCCCAATCCATATCGGCCAGGATGGACGGTCGTCGACATGGCGAAAGCCGTCGAGACGACCGCCATCGCGTGATCCTTTTCTGCAAACCGGGAGGACGACCATGACTCAATCAGGAACAATCCGCGCCGGCATGGGCGGCTGGACCTTCGAGCCGTGGGACACGTCCTTCTACCCGGACAAATTGTCGAAGGCCAAGCAACTGCATTATGCCAGCCGGCAGGTGCCCACTGTCGAGGTCAACGGCACCTATTATTCGAGCTTCAAGGAGCCGACCTTCGTCAAATGGGCCAACGAGGCGCCGGATGGTTTCGTCTATTCGCTGAAGGGCAACCGCTTCGTCACCAACCGCCGCGTGCTCGGCGAGGCCGGGGAATCGATCATGCGCTTCCTCGGGTCGGGCGTCGCGGCACTTGGCGACAAGCTCGGGCCGATCCTGTGGCAGTTCGCGCCGACCAAGAAATTCGACCCGGACGATTTCGAGGCCTTCCTCAAGCTGTTGCCGGAAAAGCAGGACGGCGTTGCGCTGCGCCACGCCGTCGAGGTGCGCAACGACAGCTTCGTCGTGCCGGAGTTCGCCGCCTTGGCGCGAAAGCACAAGGCCGCCATCGTCTATGCCGACCACGCCAAATATCCGGGGATTGCCGACGTCACCGGCGATTTCATCTATGCCCGGCTGCAGACCGGCAGCGACGACAATCCCGATTGCTACACGCCAAAGGCGCTCGATGAATGGGCGGCGCGCGCAAAAACCTGGGCGGAAGGCAAGGTGCCGGCCGACCTGCCGCGTGTCGCTCCTTCAACCGACGCGCCGGTCAAGCCACGCGATGTGTTCGTCTACTTCATCACCGAGGGCAAGGTCCGCGCTCCATTCGGCGCCATCGCGCTGATGAAGCGGGTCGCAGGCTGACGCCCCCGCTGTCGGTGGTCCGCCTGGCTTGGTCCTAAACTACCGGCTATGCGGCGCGTTCGTCCGGACGCCGATCAACCCTGACGATCTCGTTGAAAGCATCGAGGTCGACATAGAAGACCTTGGTGATCTCCGCGATGAGTTCGTCGTGGTCATACCCCTGCGATTTCAGAATGTTGATGGCTGTCAGGATATCGACGCGCTCCGTGAGCCGTCGTTTCTGGTAGTCCTCGACATAGCGCTCCATCGTCTAGCCCTGGCTCCCAAGCACCCGAAATGTTGGACGACAACAGATCGCTGGAAGGGAACGGCTTGCGCGCAAGCGTGCCGGCGCGGCCCGCGCCTTCCCCTGATCTGCCAAATTGGAACTGGTACGGAAAGCGGCCGACTCACCAAGGCCAAGCAAAATCTAGCACGCAATCTGCAGCGCGCCAGAGTTGCAAAGTAACGGAATCAATAAGAATTCAGACAGTCAGGAATTTGCGGACGTCCGCCCGGTCGAGATCCTCGGCTGGGCCGGTATGGACGATCTGACCGCGGTCCATGATGTTGACCTCGTCGGCCAATTCCCGGCAGAAGTCGAGATATTGTTCGACCAGAAGCACGGCGATACCGGCCTGGTCGCGCAGATAGCGGATGGCGCGGCCGATGTCCTTGATGATAGACGGCTGGATGCCTTCGGTCGGCTCGTCGAGCACCAGCAGCTTCGGCCGCATCACCAGCGCCCTGCCGATGGCAAGCTGCTGCTGCTGGCCGCCGGAAAGATCGCCGCCGCGGCGCGCGAGCATCTGCTTCAGCACCGGAAACAATTCGAAGACGTGACCGGGAATGTTGCGATCGGCGCGCTTCAACGGCGCAAAACCCGATTCGAGGTTTTCCCGCACCGTAAGCAGCGGAAATATCTCCCTGCCCTGCGGCACGAATGCGATGCCCGACCGGGCGCGATCATACGCCGCGCTCCGGTCGAGCGCCTTCCCCTCGAAGGCAACGCTTCCGCTCGTCAGCCGGTGATGGCCGACGATCGATCTCATCAAACTGGTCTTGCCGACGCCGTTGCGGCCGAGCACGCAGGTGATCTTGCCGGCGCCGGCCTTCAGCGAGACGCCGCGCAGCGCCTGGGCAGCGCCGTAGTGCAGCGTGGCATTGGAGACTTCGAGCATGGTCAGCGCTTTCTCCAACGCGTGAAGAACGAAAGGTCGAAATGATGGAACGGAACGCGCCAGACCATGTTCATCTCCCCAGATAGACTTCGACGACGCGCTCGTCGGCCGAAACGAAGTCGAGACTGCCCTCGGAAAGCACCGAGCCTTCGTGCAGGCAGGTGACCTTGACGCCGAGCTCGCGCACGAAATGCATGTCGTGCTCGACGACGATGACAGAATGGTCGCGCGCGATGTCCCTGAGCAGCCGCGCGGTTTCCTCGGTCTCGGCGTCAGTCATGCCGGCAACCGGTTCGTCGACCAGCAGCAGCTTCGGATCCTGCGCCAGAAGCATGCCGATCTCGAGCCATTGCTTTTGGCCGTGGCTCAGATTGGCGGCGAGTTCGTCACGCTTGTCGCCAAGCCGAATGATGCCGAGGATGTCGTCGATCTGCCGCACGTCCGCGGCCGAGCGACGATGGAACAGTGCCGGGAAGATCGAGCGCGGGCCTTTCAGCGCCAGCATCAGATTGTCCTCGATCGTGTGGCTTTCGAAGACGGTCGGCTTCTGGAATTTACGGCCGATGCCCATCATGGCGATTTCGGCCTCGTCGTGTTTGGTTAGGTCGACCTCACCGTTGAAGAAAACTTCACCCGCGTCGGGCCGCGTCTTGCCGGTGACGATGTCCATCATCGTCGTCTTTCCGGCGCCGTTGGGGCCGATGATCGCCCGCATCTCGCCCTTGTCGAGCACCAGCGAAAGGTTGTTGATGGCGCGAAACCCGTCGAAGGAAACCGACACGCCGTCGAGATAGAGGATGGTGTTGCTCTTCGACATCAGGCCATCACTCCGCCGGCTGCGGTTCGGCGCCGGAGGCCGACCAGTCGCCCGGCCTTCTCGCCGCCGAGCGGTCGGTTTTCGGCGGCACCGGCGCATCGGGATCGATGCCGACTTCCTCGGCAACCGAGGCCGCCCGCAGCGCCTTGGCGTTGCCGCGCCAGGAATCCCACATGCCGATGATGCCCTTGGGCAGGAACAGCGTGACGGCGACAAACAGTCCGCCCAGCGCAAACAGCCAGAATTCAGGCAGCACGCCGGTGAACCAGGATTTACCGGCATTGACCAGAAGCGCGCCGATGATCGGCCCGACGATGGTGCCGCGCCCGCCGACGGCCGCCCACACCACCACCTCGATCGAATTGGACGGCTCGAATTCGCCAGGGTTGATGATGCCGACCTGCGGCACGTAAAGCGCACCGGCGATGCCGGCCATCACCGCCGACACGGTGAATGCGAACAGTTTGACGTTCTCCGCCCGCCAGCCGAGAAAGCGTGTGCGGCTTTCGGCGTCGCGCACCGCCATCAAAAGCTTGCCGTACTTGGAACCGACGATTGCCCAGGTGACGAAGACGGCAAACGCCAGCATGACGGCGCTGGCCGCGAACAGCGCCGACCGCGTCATGTCGGCCTGCACGTTGAACCCTAGAATGTCCTTGAAATCAGTCAGGCCGTTATTGCCGCCGAAACCCATGTCGTTGCGGAAAAACGCAAGCAGCAGCGCATAGGTCATCGCCTGGGTGATGATCGACAGGTAGACGCCGGTGACGCGGCTGCGGAAGGCAAACCAGCCGAAGACGAAGGCGAGTAGGCCGGGCACCGCAAGCACCATGATCGCGGCAAACCAGAAATGGTCGAAACCATACCAGAACCATGGCAGTTCCTTGTAGTTAAGGAACACCATGAAATCCGGCAGCAGCGGATTGCCGTAGACGCCGCGCGAGCCTATCTGGCGCATCAGATACATGCCCATCGCATAGCCGCCGAGTGCGAAGAAGGCGCCGTGGCCGAGCGAGAGGATGCCGCAATAGCCCCAGACGAGATCGAGCGCCAAGGCGAGCAGTGCATAGCAGAGGTATTTGCCGGTGAGCGCGACGATATAGGACGGCACGTAAAACGCACTTGTCGGCGAGACCGCAAGATTGAGCAGCGGCACGACGATTGCAACCGCCAGCAGGATGAAGATGGTGATGGCGACGCGGCGGTCGGCGCCGGCGGCAAAGAAGCGTCCCGTGATCATGCTTCCACCGACCTGCCCTTTAGCGCGAACAGACCGCGCGGGCGTTTCTGGATGAACAGGATGATCAGCACCAGGACGACGATCTTGCCGAGCACCGCTCCGGCATAAGGCTCGAGGAACTTGTTGACGATGCCGAGCGAGAAGGCGCCGACCAGCGTGCCCCAGAGATTGCCGACACCGCCGAAAACGACAACCATGAAGCTGTCGATGATGTAGCCGCGGCCGAGATTGGGCGAGACGTTGTCGATCTGGCTGAGCGCGACACCGGCGATGCCGGCAATGCCGGAGCCGAGTGCAAACGTCAGGGCGTCCACCCACGGCGTCCTGATGCCCATCGAGGCGGCCATGCGGCGATTGGCGGTGACGGCACGCATCTGCAGCCCCCAGGGCGTGCGTTTCATCACGTAGAGCAGCACAGCGAACACGCCGAGCGCGAATACGAGGATCCAGAGCCGGTTCCAGGTCACGGCAAGCTGGCCGATATTGAACGAGCCGGACATCCAGGACGGGTTGCCGACCTCCTGGTTGGTCGGCCCGAAGATGGTGCGTACGGCCTGCTGCAGGATCAGCGACACACCCCATGTCGCCAGCAGCGTCTCCAGCGGCCGTCCATAGAGGAAGCGGATCAGCCCGCGCTCGATGACAAGGCCGACGAGCGCCGCCACCAGGAAGGCCAGCGGCAGGGCGATGACCAGCGACCAGTCGAACAGACCGGGAAAGGAATTACGGATAACCTCCTGCACGACGAAGGTCGTGTAGGCGCCGAGCATGACCATCTCGCCATGCGCCATGTTGATGACGCCCATGACGCCGAAGGTGATAGCCAGGCCAATCGCCGCCAGCAGCAGCACCGATCCAAGCGATATGCCGTACCAGATATTCTGGCCGGCATCCCACAGCGCCAGCGTCGAATTGATGTTGGGGATCGCCGCGGTCGCCGCGTCCTTCACCGCACCTTCGGAATTGGCCTCTACCGACGTGAGCAGCGACACCGCATCGCGGTCGCCGCGCGCACCGATGAGCGCGATCGCCGCCAGTTTGTCGGCCTCTGGCCAGTCGGAAACGAGAATCGATGCGGCGCGGGCCTGTTCTAGCAGCGCCTTGACGCTTGCCACGCTCTCATTTGCGATCGCGGTGTCGAGCGGCTCGATGTTTGCCGCGTCCGGCGTCTTGAACATTGTGTCGGCGGCGGCAATGCGCACGGCCGGATCCTTGGAGCCAAGCGTCAGTGTGCCCAATGCATCGCGAATGACGCGGCGCAGCGTGTTGTTGACCTTGATCTTGCTGATGTCGGCCTTGGCAGCTTCGCCCGATCTTTCGCCGGTAAGCGCATCGAGCAGCTCGATGCCGTCGCCGCTCTCCTTGCCGACAAAGACCAGTGAATCGGCCTTGCGCACGTAAAGGCTGCCCTCCGCAAGCGCGGCAAGCGGCCGTTCTACGGCCGGATCGCCGGAAGCCGCAAGCTCCCGCACCACGGCTTCTATCGCCGGAAAATTGGCGGCGGTGGCGAATTTGGCTATGACCACGCGCAGATCTGCTTCGCTGGCGTTCGACGGCAGCAGCGTCCCCAGGAGAAGGAGCAGCATCAGGCCAATCGCGCGGATCAGGATCATTGGTTTCTGGTGGCTCTTGAAGATTGAATGTCGCCTCCGGGCAGGCTGGAGGAGGAGCCTGCCCGGAGGCTTGCGGGTCTGGGAGGACAGACCGGGAGGATCAGTTGGTTCCCTTGCCGCCGCATTTGCCGGTGGCAACGTTGAAGTTGCCGCAGGACAGAGGCGCGCGCCAATCGGAGATCAGGTCCTTGGAGTCAGGCAGATAGTCGGACCACTCGTCGCCCATCACCAGGCCGGGCGTCTGCGAGACGGTTTCGAACTGGCCGTCGGCCTGGATTTCGCCGATCAGCACCGGCTTGGTGATGTGATGGTTCGGCATCATCGTCGAATAACCGCCGGTCAGGTTCGGCACCGAGACGCCGACCATGGCGTCGATGACCTTGTCCGGATCGGTGGTGCCGGCCTTCTCGACCGCCTTCACCCACATGTTGAAGCCGATATAATGGGCTTCCATCGGGTCGTTGGTGGTGCGCTTGTCGTTCTTGATGAATTTGTGCCAGTCGGCGATGAACTTCGCGTTCTCGGGTGTGTCGACGCTCTCGAAATAATTCCAGGCGGCGAGATGGCCGACCAGCGGCGCGGTGTCGAGACCGGCAAGCTCTTCCTCACCAACCGAGAAGGCCATGACCGGAATATCCTCGGCCTTGATGCCCTGGTTGCCGAGTTCCTTGTAGAACGGCACATTGGCGTCACCGTTGACGGTCGAGACGACGGCGGTCTTCTTGCCGGCCGAACCGAATTTCTTGATCGCCGAGACTTCGGTCTGCCAGTCGGAGAAGCCGAACGGCGTGTAGTTGACCATGATGTCTTCCGCAGCGACGCCCTTGGCCTTCAGATAGGCCTCGAGGATTTTGTTGGTGGTGCGCGGGTAGACGTAGTCGGTGCCTTCGAGAACCCAGCGCTTCACCGAACCGCCGTCCTCGCTCATCAGATAGTCGACCGCGGGAATGGCTTGCTGGTTCGGCGCCGCACCGGTGTAGAACACGTTGCGCTCGCTCTCCTCGCCTTCGTACTGGACGGGGTAGAACAGGATGTTGTCGAGTTCGCTGAACACCGGCAGCACCGATTTGCGCGACACCGAGGTCCAGCAGCCGAACACCGCCGCGACCTTGTCCTTCGAGATCAGCTCGCGCGCCTTTTCGGCGAATAGCGGCCAGTTGGAAGCCGGATCGACGACCACCGCCTCGAGCTTCTTGCCGAGCAGGCCACCCTTGGCATTCTGCTCTTCGATGAGCATCAGCATGGCGTCCTTCAGCGTCGTCTCCGAGATCGCCATGGTTCCCGACAGCGAATGGAGGATGCCGACCTTGATGGTGTCGTCGGCCGCCTTGGCGGGAACGCTCATCAGCAGGCCGGCGGTGACCACGCCGGCCGAAAACATTTTTGTTATTGTCGAGAAACTGCCCCTCATACTTTTAAACTCCCAAGCTGGTTAACTGCATCGGAACTGACCATGCAACGGCTGTGCCAATCACCGGCGAAAGATCGGAGGGTTTGAGATTTCTCAGCCCTGTCAGTCGGTTAATGTATTAGCCGCAGGAGATGAACCTCGCCTGCCAGGTTTTAAATGAGAAAAGATCACTCGTATCAGCCTAAGTTTTACTCATATACAGGCCAATGCCCGAATTTTGAGCAGCATCATATGAGCGCTGGCGAGGATTGCAGCGCCGGAGCGAAATGAGGCAAGTTCGAACCCTTAACGGGGGACCTCCATGGCCTTCAGAGCTTCTTGCATTTTCACCGCCATTCTTCTGTTGGCGGCGACGACCGTAGCGCGCGCCGGCTTCAGCGACGGCAAGCTGCCGGACGGCTCCTATCATTGCGAAGTCTATCTGCTTGGCATGTTCCTCAGCCTCGGCGACATCACCATCAAGGGAAACGTCTATAGCGGTCCGGTGAGCTTCGGCATCGCGCCGCAAAGCTACAATTACCAGATGGATGCAGACGGCGTGATCACCTGGCTGGGTCCGCTGGGCGGCTACACCAGTGGCGGCAACTCGATCTCGCTTACGCAGGCGACGCTGGAAAGCGGAACCACCCCGTCCTTCGACATCATCATGAAGCAGCCAGACGGCGCCTTTACCGCCTCGACCTGCACGAAGCGTTGAAAGTACGGAACCTGGCGAGGTTCCGTACTCCGAAGTAGAAGCCGCCTAGCTCTCCGCCGCCATGTCGAGCGCCAGCCGGGTCATATCGGTGAAAAGGCCCTGGCGTTCGGAATAGTCGGTCTGCTCGCCGGTTGCCACATTGTCGACGACGGTCAGGATCGACAGCGCCCGGGCGCCGAAATCGGCCGCAATGCGGTAGAGTGCGCTGGTTTCCATATCCACGGCGAGCGCCCCCTGTGCCTGTGCTTCGGCAAAGCGTTCGCGCCCCAGCGGATGATAAAAAATATCGCTGCAGATGGTCAGCCCGGCCCGATGGTCGATGCCGAGTTCCGCAGCCCGGGCCAACGCCTGGGCCAACAATGCCGGATCGGGGCCGGCATCGGCACGATAGAGCCCAAAAACCTGGCCGCTCTCCGCATTTTCGCCACGTACCGATTGCGCGATCACCAGGCTGCGCAGCACCACCTCAGCGGTCAGGCCTCCGCAGGTGCCGGTGCGGATCAACGTTTTCGCACCGTAGAAATCCAGCAGCTCGTGCACGTAGACCAGGAATGACGGGACGCCGATGCCGGTGGACTGGACGCTGACAGGCTTGCCGCGAAACAACCCGGTAAAGCCGAGCGCGCCGCGGCGGCGGTTGACGCAGCGCGGCGCTTCCAGAAAGGTCTCCGCCATCCATTCAGCGCGCTGAGGGTCGCCCGGCAGCAGCACCGCGCTTGCGTAGTCGCCTTTGCTAGCCTCGTTGTGTGGCGTCACGGCATGCTTTCCAAAACCCGTCGCCCGTTTCGCCTGCAATCATGGCAGTCTCACGACATTGCGCAAGCGGAGCGTTGGAAGGGTCAGGATTCCAGCATGTCCTTTACGATCGTGGCCAATTGCTTGAGCGAAAACGGCTTCGGCAAGAAGCCGAAATGCGCGTCGGCCGGCAAGTTCTTGGCGAACGCGTCTTCGGCATAGCCGGACACGAAGATAAACTTGATGTCGGGCTGCCGTTTGCGCAATTCGCCAAGCAGCGTCGGGCCATCCATTTCCGGCATCACCACGTCCGACACCACGACGTCGACCTTGCCGCCGAGCGCTTCGTAGACCTCAAGCGCCTCGACGCCCGACGACGCCTCGTGGACGGTGTAGCCGCGCGATTTCAGCGCCCGCATGCCGCCCATGCGCACGGCGTCCTCGTCCTCGACCAGCAGCACCGTGGCCGAGCCCGACAGATCCTTGGCTGAGTCGGCGATCTTGGCAGGGGCGGCCGGCACTTCTCCAGCCTCGCCCGCCTTCCTTGCCTCCGCAATGTGCCGCGGCAGGAAGATGCGGAACACGGATCCCTTGCCAACTTCGGAATCGCAGAAGATGAAGCCGCCTGTCTGCTTGATGATGCCATAGACCATGGACAGGCCGAGTCCGGTTCCCTTGCCAACCTCCTTTGTCGTGAAGAAGGGCTCGAAGATCTTTTTCAGCACATCAGGCGCGATGCCGCTGCCGCTGTCCTCGACCTCGACCAGCACATAGTCGGCCGGAGTAAGTTCGCGGTAGGAAAAGGTCTTGCACTCTCCGGCGCTGACGTTGCGGGTGCGTACGGTGAGCTCGCCGCCGGCCGGCATCGCATCGCGCGCATTGACCGCCAGATTGACCACCACTTGCTCGAACTGCCCGATATCGACCCTGACCGGCCACAGGTCGCGGCCATGGTCGATCTTGAGCTTGATGTCGTTGCCGACCAGCCGGGCAAGCAGCATCCTGAGATCGGCGAGCACGTCGGTCAGGTTGAGCACCTCCGGCCGCAGCGTCTGCTTGCGCGAGAAGGCCAGCAACTGCCGCACCAGCGAGGCCGCCCGGTTGGCATTCTGCTTGATGTTCATGATGTCCGGGAATGACGGATCGGACGGCCGGTGGTTGGTCAACAGCAGGTCCGAGGCCATGATGATGGCGGTCAGCACATTGTTGAAATCATGCGCGATGCCGCCGGCGAGTTGGCCGACCGCCTGCATCTTCTGGCTCTGCGCCATCTGGCCCTCGAGGGCCTTTTGCTCAGTGGTCTCCACGGCATAGACGATGGCCGATTCCTCGGCGCCCTCGCCACCGGTTCCGTCTGCGACCGCGTTGACGTAGAAGCGTATGTGGCGCTCCTCATTGCCGGGCAGCACCGTATCGATCGGCTCGATGTCAGCCTGTTGCTGGCGTGCCTTTTCAAAGGCCGCGGCGAAAGCCGGCCGGTCGCGCTCGTGGATCACCGTATCCAGCCGCACACGCCGATCGACCGCGTCGCGGTCGACGACCGAGGAAAACAGCGACAGGAACGGCGCATTGGTGCGCAGGATGCGGCCGGCATGGTCGACGCCGGCTATCGCCATCGGCGTCGAGTTGAAGAACCGCGTGAAGCGTATTTCCGATGCGCGGAGGTCGGCCGAAGCGTCCTCGCCTTGCGTCCGGTTGAGCACGATGGTGCGAGTCGGGCCGTTGAGCCCCTCTCGGCTGGCCGAGACACGATGCATGAAGCGCACCGGCAGCGCCTCGCCAGTCATCGTCGTCAGATCGAGGTCGATAACGGCATTGCGCGTGGTACCAGCGTCGGCCTTGACCGAACGGACCAGCGCCATGCCGTCGCCGGCGACGATCTCCGGCAGCGTGATGGCGCCGGGAGTGAAGCTGGCCAGGTCGATGCCCAGCCACTCCGCAAGGGTCGCGTTGATATAGGTGACGCGGCCTTCCTGGTCGGCCGAAAAGAAACCGGCCGGCGCATGGTCGAGGTGATCGATCGCCTTTTGCAGGTCGAGAAAGAACCGCTCCTGCTCGGCCCGTTCCTGCGAGATATCGGCAAGCTGCCAGGCAAGCATGGGCAGCCGCTGGCCGGGAACGCTGAAGGCGCGGGCCCGAACGCGGTACCAGCGCGCGCCCGGTTCGGCGCCTGGCCGAATGGACTGCGCGAGCCGAAACTCGCCGTCGCCCGGCTGGCCGTCCCGCAGGCCTGACGCCAGCCGGTATATGGTCACCGAGGCCTCGGGAACGTCTGAAAGCAAAGCTTCGACCGTCTTGAGGTCGGCGGCCGACTCGGCACCCGTCATATCGGCGTAGGTCCGGTTGGCGTAGATGATACGGCCTTTGGTGTCGGTGACCAGGAGACCTTGCGACATCGAATCGACGAAAGCTTTCGACAGTTCGTCGCTTGTCGAGCGCGGCGTGATGTGCACGAAGCCGATCGCAGTGGCGAATAGAAAGCCGACGCCGATCATCGCCAGCACGCCAAGCATGCCGAGCAGGAATGGATCGCCAAGGCGCTCGCGGAAAAGGCCGAAGACGATCGCTGCCCCAGTCAGGACGACGATGAAGACGATGAGCCGGGTGACCGCTCCCGGCCGCGTGTTCTGGTGGACGATAGGTACCGGATAGAAATCGCCGCGCGCTTCCTTGGCCATGTGCCCCCTGCTCGTGAATTCCGGTGTCGGTTGAATCATATTCTCAGGGTTGGGAAAAGGCCCGGCTGCAGATGTCCGCTAAAAATGACGCCGTTCGGCTCCCGGCGTTTCAAGCTGTTCACGAAGCGTGAAAGGCAACTTGCGGTGGCCTGCCGCAACAGTCTAGTGTCGCCTCTCTTCGAAAGCTGATTTTGGGGGAACCAATGCTGCAATGGCTGGATGGCGTGGCGGGTCCTGGTTATGCCGCAGCAATCCTATGGACGTTTGCAGTACTTGTCCTTCTGCTCATCATTCTTCTTATCATCAGGCTGGTCCGCAGCCTGACGTTCGGGACATTCGTCGCCGGCGGCAGGAACCGCAAGACGCGGCTGGCTGTCATGGATGCCACAGCGGTCGACAGTCACCGGCGGCTGGTGCTGGTGCGCCGTGACGATATCGAGCACCTGCTCTTGATCGGTGGTCCGACCGACGTCGTCGTCGAGCGCGACATCAGGCTCTCGGCGTTGCGGCGCCCGGCATTGACCGGAGACAACGGCCACCAGCCGGCAGCAAGGTCGGCTTCGATCACAGCCGCGCCGGCGAGGCAAGCGCCACCGCCGCCGGCTAGCGTAACCGCGCCCCCTGTCCGAGCCCGCCAGACGGCGACGATGCCGGCAACAATGCCGGCGCCGGCGCCGAAACCGGCATCGAACGTCACACCGTTGCCAAGTTATGGATCCGTCAACGCCAATGCCTCGCGGCATGCGCAGCCGCCGGCAAGACAGGACTCCCCGGCAAGATACGAGCCGCCGGCACAGCACGAGTCGATTGACGATGCTCTGATGAAGGAGCTGGAGGTTTCCCTCGACGAGCCACGCTTCAGCCAAACGCCGAGCAAGCCGGTGGCGAAGGCATCGCCCTCTCTCGACGACGAGATGACGAAGCTCCTCGGCGAGTTGTCCAATCAGAAAAGATAGGCCGATAGCGAACGGCCAATGAAAATGGCCGGAAAACCGGCCATTTTGAACGCTTTACCGATGCCGCTGTTTTTCCCGGCGACTCAGTCGTCGCGGTAGACCTTCTCGCGCCGCTCATGGCGCTCCTGTGCCTCGATCGACAAGGTGGCGATCGGGCGCGCATCGAGCCGCTTCAGCGCGATCGGCTCGCCCGTCTCCTCGCAATAACCGTAAGTGCCTTCGTCAAGGCGCTGGAGGGCCGAATCGATCTTGGAGATGAGTTTTCGCTGGCGATCGCGGGCGCGAAGTTCGATGGCGCGGTCGGTTTCGGAGGAGGCGCGATCGGCGAGGTCGGGGTGGTTGGCGTTTTCCTGCTGCAGGATTTCGAGAGTTTCGCGCGCTTCGCGCAAGATGTCGTTCTTCCAGGTGACGAGCTTCATGCGAAAGTAGGATTTCTGCCGCTCGTTCATGAACGGCTCGTCTTCGGAGGGCACGTAATCGGCGGTAACGATGTCGTTCATTCGACTCACCCAACAAACCCCAAATTTGGCGCCTATATATTCGCGGACCGAAAGCTGCACAAGGTCAATCGACAACAGTTTCACGCAATTGTTAGTCTCGGACAAACCAGCATCTGCGATGCCCTTTTTGCGAAGAATACGACCGAATCCGTACATGATTCGCTATGCTTGAGGGGTGCTTGCCATTGCGCACGGAGCTCTTCTGATGGCAAATCCTGCGGCGTGCTGACGGGTTCGGTGCCCGGCACAACGGGGATCCGGTGACCAGACTTTACCTGCTGAGGCATGCGAAGGCCGGCTGGGCGCTGCCTGGCGTGGCTGACTTCGATCGCCCGCTCGATCCATCCGGCTTCGCCGATGCCGAAGCGATGGGCGTGCTGATGCGTTCCCGCAAATACGCACCGGCCCTCACCCTTTGCTCAAGCGCCAAGCGCGCCCGCCAGACGCTGGAAAGCTTGGCTGGCCAGACGGACACGGGCCGGGTGCTGTTCTGTGACACCCTCTACAGCGACGATGCCGCCGCGTACCTCACTGCCATCCGGCAGAATGGCGGGCTGGATGCCTTGCTCGTCATCGGCCACAATCCGATGATTGAGGATCTCGCCATGGCGCTCTCAGGCGACGGCAACGAGACCGCGCGGGCCATGCTGAACCACGGCTTCCCGACCTCCGCACTTGCGGTGGTCCGGTTCAACGGCAGACTTGCCGAGGCTGCGCCAGGCACCGGCTATCTCGAAGCCTTCCTGACGCCTGCCGATATCTGAGGCCATTTCAAAGCCGCCCATCAAAGCCTATATCGGATCCTGACCGGCCCGCGAGAACAGATTTGGCATCATCGCTGACGACTTTTACCGACGAGGCGAAGATTGCCTTGGATACGTTGTCAGGCCGCGCTGCCGGGCTTTTCGCTCCGTCACTGCGTCTTGGCGTGACCGGGCTGTCCCGCGCCGGCAAGACGGTGTTCATCTCGGCCCTTGTGCACAATCTGGTCCATGGCGGACGCTTGCCGCTGTTTGAGGCACAAAAATCGGGGCGCATCGCCCGCGCTTTTCTCGAAGAGCAGCCGGACGACGCCGTACCACGCTTCCAGTACGAGGATCACATCGCGGCTCTTGTCGACGACCGCGTCTGGCCGGATTCGACGCGTGCGATTTCCGAACTGAGGCTCACCATCGAATACGAATCGGCCTCTGGTTGGAGCCGCATGTTTTCCGCCGGCAAATTGTCGGTCGACATCGTCGATTATCCCGGCGAATGGCTGCTCGACCTGCCACTGCTCGGCAAGTCCTACGCCGATTTTTCGCGTGAGGCCTTCGAGATGGCCGTGTTGCCGGTGCGTGTCGATCTTTCGCGGGAATGGCGGGCGCTCTCCGATGCGGTCGACCCCAGCGCCGAGGCCGACGAGATGACGGCGCGCCGTCTCGCCGAGAGCTTCGCGGCCTATCTCAAGGCCTGCAAGCTCGACGAACGGGCGCTTTCGACCTTGCCGCCCGGCCGCTTCCTGATGCCCGGCGATCTTGAAGGCTCGCCCGCTCTCACCTTCGCGCCGCTGCCGAATCTGGGCGGCCGGCGCGCCCGCTCGGGATCGCTGCAGGCTATGATGGAGCGGCGCTACGAGGCTTACAAGACGCATGTCGTCAAACCGTTCTTTCGCGAACACATCACGCGTCTCGACCGCCAGATCGTGCTCATCGACGCATTGCAGGCATTGAATGCCGGCCCCGGTGCGATGGCCGATCTGGAGCGCGCGGTCACCGAAATCCTGTCCTGTTTCCGGCCCGGCCGGGGCAACTTCCTGACCGACGTGTTTTCGAGGCGTATCGACCGCATATTGGTGGCCGCGACCAAGGCCGACCATCTGCACCACGAAAGCCACGACCGGCTGCAGGCGATCGTGCGGCGGCTAGCCGACCGAGCCGTGGCGCGGGCGAATTTCACCGGCGCCGACGTCGACGTCGTCGCTATGGCTGCCATGCGCGCGACCCGGGAAGGCACGGTCAAGCAGGGCCGCGAGACTTTGCCGGTCATTATCGGCACGCCATTGCGCGGCGAAAAAATCGATGGCGAAACCTTTGACGGAAAGACCGAAACAGCCATATTTCCCGGTGACTTGCCGGAGAAAGTTGATGCGGTGTTCGACGTTTCCGAATCGACCCGCCCGCAAAACAATGACGACCCCGCGATCCGCTTCGTGCGCTTTCGCCCGCCGAAACTCGAGCGCACCGCCGAGGGTGTGACGCTGTCGCTGCCGCATATCAGGCTCGACCGCGCGCTGCAGTTCCTGATCGGAGATCATCTCGCATGAGTGCGCCCCGCAGACCGGCGGCCTTTCGCATAGAGCCGGAGCCCCAGCAAAAGGAAGATTCGACGGCTCACCATGCTGCGTCCGAGGCCGCGCCGCCGCGAAAGCCACGTACCGTGACGGCGGATCTTGCCGTGGTCACACCGGCGGAGATCGACGTCTTCGACGAGCCTGATATCGTCGCTGCCGAACCGCCGCCGGCGATTGCGCCGCGAAAACGTTCGCCGCTTGGCAGCCTGTTCTTCGGCGCGCTGGGCGTTCTGGTTTCGCTCGCCGTCGGCCTCTGGACCGACCAGCTGATTCGCGACCTGTTCGAGCGCGCCGAGTGGCTGGGCTGGCTGGCTGCCGCTATGGCCGCGATCGCCATCCTGGCGCTTCTGATCATCCTCGTGCGCGAATTCATGGCGATTGCCCGCCTTGCCGAGGTCGAAAAGTTGCAGAAGCGGGCGCTCGATGCGATTGCCCGTGACGATCCGAAGGCCGCCCGCGCCGTGGTCGACGAGTTGTCGGTCTTTGTCTCGGCCAAGCCTGAAACCGCGGCCGGCAGGCGCTCGCTGGCCGAATTGCGCGGCGAGATCATTGACGGCGGCAATCTGGTGCGGCTGGCCGAGACCGAGATACTCGGCCCGCTCGATGCCCGCGCCAGGGTGATGATCCTCGAAGCGGCGAAGCGCGTCTCCCTGGTGACCGCGGTCAGCCCCCGCGCGCTGGTCGACGTCGCTTATGTCGTGTTCGAAGCCGGCCGGTTGATTCGCCGGCTGTCGGAGCTTTATGGCGGCCGCCCCGGCACGCTTGGCTTTTTTCGCCTGGCGCGCAGCGTTCTGGCCCATCTCGCGGTCACCGGGTCGATCGCCGTCGGCGACAGTTTCGTCCAGCAGATCGTCGGCCACGGCCTTGCCGCCCGGCTCTCGGCCAAGCTCGGCGAAGGCGTCGTCAACGGCATGATGACTGCGCGCATCGGCATTGCAGCGATGGAAACCGCAAGGCCCCTGCCCTTTTACGCGGTCAGGCGGCCCGGATTGGGCGATTTCCTCTCCGCGCTGACCTCCTTTGCAGCAAAGAAAGAAAAAGAAACATCCGCTTCCGGAACGTGACTATTGCCTTGGGGTGACAAAGCATTAACCAATCTTGTCCATGGTCGGAAGCGTCCAAACCAGTCTCTTTGTTGCCGGGTGTCGTCGATGAAAAGCGTTATTCTGTCCAGCGGGCTGCCCGTGGCGCTCGCGCTTGTCGCAACCGTCGGCATTGCCGGAAAGACCTCGGCGGCGGAACCGGACAAGCAGTTCTTTCGATCGGTCGAAGGCAAATGGGTCGGCCCCGGGGAAATCGTTGCCGGCAAATACAAGGGCACGAAATTCACCTGCAGCTTCATCGGCTCGACGCCTGACGGCAAGGTCGGCATGTCGCTCGACGGCGGCTGCCGGGTAGGCATGTTCACCCAGCAGATGTCGGCAACGATCGAACACAAGGGCCGGCAGGGCTACAAGGGCAGCTTTATGGGCGGGGCCGCCGGCTCCGGCCTCGACATTATCGGCGGCAATGTCGTCGATGCGCACAAGGTGGTTTTCACCATCAATCGCAATCAGTTGCGCGGCGTTATGCAGGCGCTTGTCCCCGACGACAATTCAATGACGGTGACCGTTGCCGTGCGCGTCGACCAGCAGCTGGTCCCGGTCATCGGCATGAAGCTGAAGCGGATCGATGCAGTCGAGGTCGGCTCCATAACGCCGAACTGACTTTCAGCGTGAGAAAAGGCGGCAACCAAACGGCGCCGCCCTCTTTTGATTTGCAAATAAGTGCTCAGCCCTTGATCGCGGCAATCACCTCGTCATAGGCCTTGCAGGCCTCAGCCGCTGTCGTGCCGCCCTGATATTTGGTTGTGACCGCCTGGACCTTGGCCCCGAGGTCGGCTGCCTTGGCCGGATCCTTGGTAATCGCAGCCTGAAGTGCCGCAGTCATGTCCTGGGCCTTCTTGGTCAGCATCTCGGTCGTGCACTCCGGCGCCTTCGAACAGGCAGAACCGGCAAGTGCCGCGATGCCAACGGCAAGCAGCAAGAACTTCCTCATGTCAGTCATCTCCTCAAAAAAGGTCGCGACTTGATCGTCGCTCGCCCTTCACTGGCCGAAGCCGGGCGTCCTTAGCGCCGGATTGCTGGAACAAGCAACGCCTGGGAGCCCATTATCCTGTTCAGTGCGCCTGCAATATCGCCTTCACAACGCGCCGGATTCGCACTGTTCGATCCGCCCCGTAGCCCCTATCTTGGCCGCTTGTTGCAAGAGAGCGGAACGGCAGGCATGGCGGCAGAGGCATCGAACGGCGATCTGATCCAGGTGGTGGCGCTGCTTGCCGCCGGCGTCGTTGCGGTGCCGATCTTCAGGCGTTTGGGACTTGGCTCCATCCTCGGCTATTTGGCGGCCGGCGTCGTGATCGGCCCATTCGGGCTGCGCATTTTTTCCGAATCGGAAGCCATTCTTCATGTCGCCGAACTCGGCGTCGTTATGTTCCTGTTCATCATCGGGCTGGAGATGCAGCCGTCACGGCTATGGGGCCTGCGTCGCGAGATTTTCGGGCTTGGCGCGCTGCAGGTCGGCGTCTGCGCGGTCCTGCTGACCGGCGTCGGCCTTGCGGGAGGTTTCCCGATCGCGCAATCCTTCGTCGCCGGCGCCGGTTTCGTACTCACCTCGACGGCAATCGTCATGCAATTGCTGGAAGAACGCGGCGAACTGGCCACGCCCAAGGGCCAGCGCATCGTCTCGGTCCTGCTTTTGGAAGACCTGGCCATCGTGCCATTGCTGGCGCTGATCGCCTTCCTCGCGCCGGGCGGCGCCGATATGAGCCTGTCGGATCGGTTGACGGAGGTCGGCATCGGCCTTGCCGCGATCGTCGGGCTGGTGCTTGCAGGACGCTATCTGCTCAATCCGTTCTTCCGTATCCTGGCGGATGCGCGCGCCCGTGAGGTGATGACCGCAGCCGCCCTTCTGGTCGTGCTCGGGTCGGCGCTCGCCATGCAGCTTTCCGGCCTGTCGATGGCCATGGGCGCCTTCCTGGCCGGCGTGCTTTTGTCGGAATCGACCTTCCGCCATCAGCTGGAGGCCGACATCGAACCGTTCCGCGGCATTCTGCTCGGGCTGTTCTTCCTCGCCGTCGGCATGTCGCTCGACCTGCATGTGATCGTCGTCAACTGGCAGCTCATTGCCATCTATGTCGTCGCCTACATGATGATGAAGGCGATCGGCATCTATATCGTCGCCCGCATTCTCAAAACCGGCCACCGGGAAGCGCTCGAGCGCGCGGTCTTCATGGCGCAAGGCGGCGAATTCGCCTTCGTCCTCTATTCCGCAGCGGCGGCTGTCGGTATCATCGATAGCCAGGCCAATGCGATGCTGACCGCCATCGTCATCATTTCCATGGTGCTGACGCCCTTAGCGATCATAGCATTGCGGTATCTGACGCCACGCGACGAGCAGTCGCTTGAAGGCGTCGATGTCGCCGACGGCCTGACCGGCAGCGTGCTGATCATCGGCTTTGGCCGGTTCGGCCAGATCGCCAGCCAGCCGCTTTTGTTGCGCGGCATCGACGTCTCGATCATCGACAATGAGGTCGAGATGATCCAGGCAGCGGCCGATTTCGGCTTCAAGGTCTATTACGGCGACGGCACGCGGCTGGACATCCTGCGTGCCGCGGGAGCCGGGCGCGCACGCGCCGTGCTGATCTGCGTTGACAAGCCCGATGCCGCCGTGCGCATCGCCGAGCTCATCAAGGCGGAGTTTCCGTTGCTGACGGTGCTGGCGCGGGCTTTCGACCGCGGCACGGCGTTGCAGCTCATTCGTGCCGGCGTCGACTATCAGCTCCGCGAGACGTTCGAATCGGCGCTTGTCTTCGGCGGCTCGACACTGGAAGCTCTCGGCGTCGATCCGGAAGAGGTCGCCGAGGTAGTCGAGGACGTCCGCCGCCGCGATGCTGCCCGTTTCGAACTTCAACAGGCAGAAGGCATCCGCGCCGGGCGGCGCTTCCTCAAAGGCAATATCGGCACCCCCATCCCGACGCCGCTCAGCACGCCACGGCGCGTGGGCCAGGCGCTCAACGAGGAGACCGCCGGCGTGCTGCAGAAATCCGAACCGGCCGATTAAACGTTGGAAAGACGCGAATGATGAACGAACTGGACGAGCGCGCTGTCTCCATCACCAGATTCTGGCGCGACGCCGGGGAGGACGCGTGGTTCGAGAAGAACGACGCCTTTGATGCCGACTTCCGCACCCGGTTTCTCGATCTGCACTTTGCCGCCGCCCGCCGCGAATGCGACGGCTGGTCCGAACACGCCGAAGGGTCGCTGGCACTGATGATCCTGCTCGACCAGTTTCCGCGAAACTGCTTTCGCGCCACCGGCCACATGTACGCCACGGACCCGCTGGCGCGGCATTTCGCCGGGAAAGCGATCGCTGCCGGCCATGACCTGGCACTCGACGAAGAGCTCCGCGTTTTTCTCTATCTGCCCTATGAGCATTCGGAGGACCTCGCCGATCAGCTCAAATCGGCAGAGCTTACCGCCGCCAAAGCCCCGATCTATCTGAAATATGCGATCGAGCATCGCGACATCATCCAGCGCTTCGGCCGCTTTCCGCATCGAAACAGGATGCTTGGCCGCGAGACGACACCGGACGAACAAATGTTCCTCGACGGAGGTGGGTTCTCCGGCTGATTTCAGGCACCGATGGCGGCAGCGTCAGGTTTTCCACCAATCCCGGCCTGACGGCAGCCGTTCAATGCCCGATGTGTCGACGGCGGCCAGCCGTTCCGATACGCTCTTGCCGTCGACCACAAGCTCCGGCGCAATTTCTGCCAGCGGCGCCAGCACGAAGGCGCGCTCCAGCATGCGCGGATGCGGCACCTCCAGTCCGGTCTCGTGGATGATGCGGTCGCCGAACACCAGAATGTCGATATCGATCAGGCGTGGACCCCAGCGCTCCTCGCGCACCCGCTTCAGTTTTCGCTCGGCGTCGAGGCAAAGGTCGAGCAAAGCCCGTGGCGCGAGCGCGGTCGAGATTTCGGCCGCCGCGTTGAGGAAATCCGGCTGATCGAGCTTGCCCCAGGGCGGCGTGCGGTAGAGCGACGAAACGGCAACGACGCGCGTTCTCTCGTTGGCATCCAGAATGCCCAGTGCCGCAGCCATCGACTTCGCCGGATCACCGAGATTGCCGCCAAGGCTGAGATAGACGGTGTTGTTGTTGTTACTATTCTGGCCAGACAACGGTCACCTCGACATGATCGAGCACACCCGGCACCGGGGCGTTCGGCTTGCGCACGGTGATCTCGGCCTTTTTGATCTGCGGAAACCGCGCCGTCAGCGCCCTCGCCACTTCGAGCGCCAGCGCTTCGATCAGAAAGCGCCGTTCGCCGGTAATGATCTTCTCGATGACCGCAAAGGCGATGCCGTAATTGACGGTGTCCTCGATGGAATCCTCGACCAGCGCCCGCCCGGGATCCACCGTGAGTGCCGCATCGACATAAAAGCGCTGGCCGAGCGTCTCTTCTTCGTCCAGCACACCGTGCCGGGCAAAGAAGGCGCAGTTCTTCATGCGGATGACATACATGGCTCAGCTTTCCCCGATCTCACGTGCCAGCATAGCATCGGCGATGGCCAGCGCATCCACGTTGATTGCGACATCGTGGACGCGAAAGAGATGCGCGCCTTTGAGCCTCAGGATAACGCTGGTGGCCGCGGTCCCGGCGCCTCTTGCGGCTGCGTCGCGGCCGGTGACGGTGCCGATAAAGCGCTTTCGCGATGTGCCGGCCATCAGTGGAAAACCCAGCGCATGAAGCTCGGAAAACCGTGCCATCAGGTCAAGATTTTCCGCTGCCGTCTCCTTGGCAAAGCCGAAGCCCGGATCGAGCACGATATGGTCGTCGGCAACACCGCTCCGCCGCGCGATTTCCAGCGACTTCCTGAGGAAGAAGAGCTGATCGGCAATCACGTCGGGCAGTTTCTGCCGGTCCCGTCCAGTGTGCATGACGACAAGGCCAGCGCCGGTTTCGGCCGCGACGCGGGCAATGCCCGGTTCGCGCTGTAGGCCCCGGACGTCATTGACGATATGCGCGCCGGCTTGGACGGCAAGCCGGGCCGTATCCTCGCGATAGGTATCGACCGAGATCAGCGTTCCGCCAGACGTCGCGAGCGCCTCGATGACCGGCAATATGCGAGCCTGCTCTTCCTTTGCGGAGACCGCAGACGCCCCGGGACGTGTCGATTCTCCGCCGATGTCGATGACGGAGGCCCCCTCCTCGACCATGCGGCGCGCCTGGGCCACTGCTTTTTCCGGCGCATCGAACAGGCCGCCGTCGGAAAAACTGTCCGGCGTGATGTTGAGGATGCCGACGACCACGGCCTTGCCGCCAATGTCGAGATGGCGTCCGTGCGCCAACTGCCATCGCCCTGTCATCATTGCCCATCAACCATGTTCGATCCCGCGGCGTGGCCAGGGATCAATTCCGTTGCGCCGGAGACGGCGGTAAAGCAAGGTGGGCAAAGAGGCAACACGATGAAACGATCCCTCCTTTGCGCCCTGATGCTCGCCCTGACCGCATTCCCGGCCGGCGCTGCAACTCTCGTCAAGACATATAGTTATTTCCCGATCGGCGGCAGGACGCTCGACGACATCGAGACCCAGCTGTCGAAACTCGGGCCTCAGGTGAAAAGCACCGGGTCGCGGCATCCAGGCGCTACCCAGATGGCGTTCACCACCCGCGTCAGCTATGCGCAAAAGCCGGGCTCGTGCTGGATTGCCGACGCTGTCGTCACCGTCAAGGTCAAGGTCATCCTTCCTGAGTGGCGCCGCCCGCGCAAAGCCGATGCCGGCGTCAGGCTGTTCTGGGATACGTTGTCCGCCGACATCAAGCGCCATGAGGAACGCCACGTCGAGATTGCCAAGAACCACGGCCGCGAACTAGAAGACGCCTTGAAGGCGAGCTACCCGGAAAAGACCTGCGAACTGGCAAAGGCCAAGGCCGCAAAAATCACTGCGGCCATGCTTGCCAAACACGACCAGGACCAGATGCGCTTCGATCGTGTCGAAAGCGCCAATTTCCAAAGCCGCATCCTGCGGCTTTTGCACTATCGCATCGAGCGCATTGAGAACGGCCGACTCGCTCCCGGCTGAACTCCGCGTCATCGGACAAAGCCAATTTTGCCGAAACATAGTGCCAGCTTCGGAAAACTTTCGAGCCGCTATCGAAATCGGCCTATAGCGAACGACATATGCCAGGTTCGCAGGGATCAGCCTCCGGCAAACGCCAATCGGCGTACTAGATGCTTCCCAGCCCGTCGCGGACGTGCACGCAGGCATAATGGATGAACGGATATGGACCAGGCTGTCGACAAGCAAACGATGGTGGAAACCAGCGCGCCGCTGACCGAAACCGAGAAAAACGCCATCATCGGCGGCGTGCTTTTGTCGATGCTGCTGGCGGCGCTCGACCAGACCATCGTCGCGCCGGCGATGCCGACAATGGCACGTCTGCTCGGGCATGCCGAATATCTGCCATGGATCGTGACCGGCTATCTTCTGACCGCGACCGCCGTGGCGCCGCTCTACGGCAAGATCTCCGATATTTATGGTCGCCGGCCGACCGTCTATGCTGCAATCCTGATCTTTCTCGCCGGCTCGCTGGTCAGCGCCACGGCCCCTAACATGCTGGTCCTGGTTGTCGGCCGGGCGATCCAGGGCGCCGGCGGCGGCGGCCTGTTCGCCCTGACGCAGACCGTGATCGGCGACCTCGTGCCGCCGCGCGAGCGGGCCCGATACGCCGCCTGGATCTCGGGCACATGGGCCGTCGCCAGCATCGCCGGGCCGCTGCTCGGCGGCACCTTCGCCGAACATCTGCATTGGTCGCTGATCTTCTGGATCAACATTCCGCTCGGCCTGCTGGCCATGGCGATCATCAACAACCCGCTCAAGAAGCTGCCGATCGCCGCAAAACATCACCGCATCGACGGCCTCGGCGCGCTGCTTCTGGTCGCGGCCACCTCGCTGCTGCTGCTTGCCTTGAACTGGGGCGGCAGCGAGTATCCGTGGCTGTCGCCTGAAATCCTTGGACTGCTCGCCTGCTCGGCGGTGTTCTGGAGCGCGTTCGCGCTGCGGCTCATGCGCGCGGCCGAACCGCTGATCTCGCTCGAAGTGCTCGGCAATCCGATCGTTCTCGCCGGCACATTGTCGATGTTCCTGCTGCAGGCCGCCAATGTCGGCTTGTCAGTCTATCTGCCGGTCTACCTGCAATCGGTCGTCGGCCTGTCGGTCAGTCAATCGGGCACCGCGTTGCTTGGGCTGATGCTCGGCACGGTGGCCGGTGCGACATTCAGCGCGCGAATGATCCCGCGCTTTTTCCACTATAAGCGCATTGCCATGATCGGAACTGTTTTCTCGATCCTGTGCCTCGGCGTGCTCAGCCTGGTCGCCGGGCATGCCTCACTGTTGCTCGTCGAGGTGTTGACGACCTGCGTAGGCCTGGGCACAGGCACGACCTTTCCGGTTGCCACCGTCTCGGTCCAGAACGCCGTCGATCGTATGCACCTTGGCGTGGCGACCGGCGTTCTCACCTTCCTGCGCTCGCTGGGCAGCGCGCTTGGCGTCGCTATGCTCGGTGCCGTCGCCCTTGGTTACGGGCTGCCGCTGGCCAGCGAAGGCACGCAGCCGGCCGGCCATATCGCCTCGGCCATGCCGTTCGTGATGATCTTTCTTGCCGCGGCCGCGATCTTGCTGTTGTCGCTCATCACGCTCTGGCTGATGCCGGAGAAAACGCTTCGCGGCCATGCCGAGGCTGTGGCCCCAACCCTGGCCGAATAGACCTGTCCGGCGAAATCCGGCGAGCTTCAGTCGACCACGCCGAGCTTCTTGTGCAGGCTGGTCGACGAGGTCGTATACTGGAATACGATGCGCTCGCCGGGGCTGATGATGCGCTTGGCTGCCTGCGCCATTAGAGCGACCTCATGGAAGCCCGACAGGATCAGCTTCAGCTTGCCGGGGTACCAGTTGATGTCGCCGACGGCGAAGATGCCGGGAACCGACGTCTGGAATTTTTCGGTGTCGACCGGGATCAGGTTCTCGTGGAGGTTGAGCCCCCATTCGGCGATTGGGCCGAGCTTCATCGTCAGGCCGAAGAACGGCAGCATCCGCGTGCACGGCACTTCGACATCGCCCTCCGGCCCCTTGATCGTGGCCGAGACTAGCTGGCCGTCGCTGCCGGTCAGGCCAGTCACCTGTCCAACCTGGAATTCCAGCTGCTTCATCTCCTGCATGGCGTACATCTTGTTGACGCTGTCGGGCGCTGCGCGGAATTCGGGCCGCCGGTGCACCAGCGTCACGCTCTTGGCGACCGGCTGCAGGTTCAGCGTCCAATCGAGCGCCGAATCGCCGCCGCCGACGATGACGAGGTCATGGCCGCGAAAGTCCTCCATCCGGCGCACCGAGTAGAACACGCTCTTGCCTTCATAGGGTTCGATGCCTGGAATCGGCGGCCGCTTCGGCTGGAACGAACCGCCGCCGGCGGCAATCACCACAATTTTGGCTTCGAACACCTCGTTTTCGTCGGTAATGACGCGGAAGCTGCCGTCGTCCAGCCTTTCCAGGCTCGAAACCATGCGGCTATAGGTGAATTCGGGCTTGAACGGCGCGATCTGCTCAAGCAGCTTGTCGACCAGGCCTTGCGCCGAGATCGAGGGCCAGCCCGGAATGTCGTAGATCGGCTTTTCCGGGTAGAGTTCGGCGCATTGCCCGCCGGGCCGGTCGAGTATGTCGATCAGATGGCACTTCATGTCGAAGAGGCCGAGCTCGAATACGGCAAACAGGCCGACAGGCCCTGCCCCGACAATGAGTACGTCCGTCTTGGTGATAGCGGTCATGAAGCATGCGCCTTTATGGGAAAACGGCGCGACACTGCATGACCATTGGTCCGCTGCCAAGCGGCAGCCGCAAAAATCGGCTTCAGCCCTGGCGGGCCGGCACGCGCACGACCAGCCCGTCGAGAGCGTCGCGCACCTTGATCTGGCATGACAGCCGCGAGTTCGGCTGGACCTCGTAGGCGAAATCCAGCATGTCCTCTTCCATGGCTTCCGGCTCGCCGACCTCCGCCGTCCAGGCTTCGTCGACATAAACATGGCAGGTCGCGCAGGCGCAGGCGCCGCCGCATTCCGCTTCTATTCCCGGCACCGCATTGCGGATCGCATTTTCCATGACGGTCGAGCCGTTTTCGGCATCCACGTCAAAATGCGTGCCGTCATGGGCGATGAAGGTCAGCTTGGTCATTTGTCACCTGAAGGGAGTCTGAGCCGACATAATCACTCTGCCGGACAAGTCAACTGCGGCGCCAAAGCGCCGCTGTGTGGCGTTTTGGGAATAAGCGCTATCGGCTGATGGCGGCGACGAAGTCGCGAACTTCTTCGATCAGCGAGCCAAGCCGCTTCAGCGTGCTGGCGTCTTCGGGCCGGCATTCGATCGCGCTGGCGCAATCGGCAATGGCGAAGGCGCCGACCCCGCGCGCCGAGCCTTTGAGCCCGTGTGCCAATAGCAGCCGCTGCCTGACATCCGCATCGACGATCTTGTCGCGCACCGAAAGCGCCTGCTGCACGAACAGAGCCAGCACCTCCTGCTCGAGGCTCCGATCGCCCATCGTCTGGCGCGCAAGATGCGCCAGGTCGATCGGCCGCGCCCCGGCTGTCCCCGACACGTCGCCGCCGGGCATCGAGAAGGCAATGCCGTTTTCGCCACGTATCACTTTGAGACTCCGTTCTTCGACCGCCGCAAAAACTAGGCGTATCCGGTGGACAACGGGTTAATGATTGGCCCGGAAAAATGTCGCGATAACGGCGCCGGAATCACGGCTGTGTTAACCTTATATTTAAAGTTTTACGTATCGGGCGGAATGCATGTTTTCTTTACCCGGCTGTGTCATTACGATACGACAGGTCCATTTTCAGCCTCCTGCGCGGGACACGCTAGGCACAATCAATAAGCAGAACCATAAGTCCCGCGGCAGCTTGTACAGGGTAGCGAAGGCATGGCGAAGAAACCAACGACGACAAGAACGCTCGACAGCGACGTAGCCAGGGAACTTGAAAAGGCACTTGAGATCGATCTGAGCGGCGATGCCGGCGGCGACTTCGACATGGCTGCATCCATGGAAGATCTCGAAGCGCAAATATCGCAAGCCGCCGACGAGCTGGCGCGCGAAGGTCGCAGCCAGAACGAAGCGCCTGCCCTGGACCAGACCCAGAACGCGGCACCTGCCGCCAATCAAAGCCAGATCGCAAATCCCGCGCCAAAGGCCAAGCAGGCTGAGTTGCGTCCTGTCGCAACGCGCAATGGCTCGCAGCCGGCAGCTTTCTCGCCGGCCAACGACGATCGTCAAAAAGACTATAAGACGCTCCTGCACACCCTCAATCGGCGCGCCTCGAACACGATCTACTGGGTCGTGGCTTTCGTTTCGCTGGCCTGGATCGCCGGCGCTGGCGGCCTTGCGAACCTGTTGTTCGGACCTGGCATCTGGAACATCCGCACCTTCGATCAGTTTTTCGCCCGTCCGGAGCTGATCGGCCTGGCGGTCGCGGCAATCGTGCCCGTCATCCTGTTCTGGGCATTCGCAGTGATGATTCGCCGCGCTCAGGAGATGCGCCTTGCCGCGCAGTCGATGACCGAGGTGGCCTTCCGTCTGGCCGAGCCGGAAAATCTTGCCCAGGATCGCGTCATGATGATCGGCCAAGCGGTTCGCCGCGAGGTGGCAGCCATGGGCGAAGGCATCGAACGCACGCTTGCGCGTGCCGTCGAGCTCGAAACGCTGGTCCACAGCGAGGTGAACCAGATCGAGCGCTCCTATTCAGAGAACGAGTCCCGCATCCGCTCGCTGGTCGACGGGCTGGGCAGCGAGCGCGAAGCGGTCGTCACCCATGCCGAGCGCGTGCGCGCCTCGATCACCGGCGCCCACGAGACACTGAAAGACGAGATCAACGCCGCCAGCGATATCATTCGCGACAGCATTCTCAACGCCTCGACCAAGCTGTCGATGACGATCAACGAATCCGGCGACACGCTGATCGACAGGATCAACGGAAGCTCGATGTCGATCTTCGATTCGGTGGAAGGCCGGCTCGAATCGATCACCGATCGGCTGTCGACGTCGGGCGAGGCCTTCGCCAGCCTGCTCGACACCCGGATCGCCAAGCTGACGGACACCACCGATGGCCTGACGCGGTCACTGACCGACCTGCTCGACGACCGCACGAGCGGCATGGTGTCGCTGCTCGGCGGTGCCGCCCGCACACTCAATTCGGAATTCGAAGCCAGCCTCAACGGCATCGAGCGGACGCTTGCTGAACGTGGCCAGGCGCTGATCAGCGAGTTCCAGACGCGGGCCGAGGCGCTCGACACCGGCACGCAGAAGCTCAACGCCGCGCTGGAGGCTCGCGCACGCCAGATCAACGAGACGCTGGTCGAGCGCGCGCGCGAAATCGCCCACACCTTCCAGGATAGCAAGGAGACGCTGTCGGCGATGATCGATCAGGGCAAGACCCAGATCGGCGCCGACATGGCCGACATCATTTCATCGACCTCGACCATGCTTGAAGCCCGCGCCGGCGATTTCGCCGGGCGCATGGAAGCGGCGCGCCATGTCGTATCGCGTTCGTTCGATACGGACATCCAGCGGCTTGCCGATGCTCGCGCCGGCATCGAGGAAGCCGTCGAGAACCACAGCCGCAAGCTTTCCGAAAGCCGCGACCGGATGGCGGCGGCAATGCAGGCCGATCTGGCGAAGTTCGCCGAAGGTCGCGCCGAAGTCGACGCAGCGGTGGCTAACCAGGTGCAGAAGCTAGCCGAAGGCCGCGGCCTGATCTCGCGCGCCCTTGAAGAGGATCTGCGCAAGGTCAACGAATCGCGCGCAGCGATCGACGCTTCGCTGGGCAGCCATCTCGAAAGCCTTGAAGAGGGTCGCAACAGGCTTGCCCAGGCCTTGAACGAAGACTCCGGAAAACTCGTGCAAGCTCGTACGATAATTGATGAAATGGTTGCCGGGCACGTCGGCAAGCTCGCCGAAGGCCGCAGCATCCTTTCGCGCGCGCTCGAGGCCGACCTCGGCAAGCTGGCAGAGAGTCGCGCCAGCATCGACGGCCTCGTCGCCGGTCAGGTCGAAAAGATCGCCGAGGGTCGCGCCATACTCGCCAGCGCGCTGGAAGCCGACATCGCCGGCATCAATGGCCTCATCGAGGCGCATTCGGCGAAATTGGCGCAAGACCGCAGCGGCCTTTCCCAGTCACTCGATAACGACCTGTCCGACATCAGGAGCCTGATCGCCGATCATTCTGGCAGGCTCGCCGATGACCGCAGCCTGCTTTCGAAGACGCTTGAAGACGATCTTGCCAAGCTGGCCGAAAGCCGGTCGAGCATCGATGGGCTGGTTGCCGGCCAGGTCGAGAAGCTGGCCGAAGGCCGCGACATCCTCAAGCGCGCGCTGGAATCGGACCTGAACGCGATCAAGGGCGTCATCGCCGGCCAGTCCGAAAAGCTGGCGGAAGACCGTGGCCAGCTGTCGCGGGCACTGGAGAGCGACCTGCAGGCCGTGCGGGGCGTTGTCTCCGATCACATGAACAAGCTCGCCGAAGACCGCTCGACCCTGTCGAAGGCGCTCGAAGACGATCTCGGCAAGTTGGCCGAAAGCCGCTCGAGCATCGATGTGATGGTTGCCGGCCAGGTCGAAAAGCTGGCAGAGGGCCGCGACATCCTCAAGCGTGCGCTCGAAGCCGATCTGAGCACTGTCAAGGATGTCATCGCCGGCCAATCCGAGAAGCTGGCGGAGGATCGCGGTCAGCTGTCGCGGGCACTGGAGACCGATCTCGAGACCGTGCGGGGCGTCGTCTCCGAACATATGAACAAGCTCGCCGAGGACCGTTCGGCCCTGTCGAAGGCGCTCGAGGACGATCTTGCCAGGCTGGCAGGGAGCCGGTCGAGCATCGACGGGCTGGTCGCAGGCCAGGTCGAGAAGCTGGCCGAGGGTCGCGACATCCTCAAGCGCGCGCTGGAAGACGATCTTGCCAAGCTGGCCGAAAGCCGCTCGAGCATCGACGGACTGGTTTCCGGCCAGGTCGAGAAACTGGCCGAAGGCCGCGACATCCTCAAGCGCGCTTTGGAGGCCGATCTCAGCACGATCAGGGGCGCCATCGCCGACCAGTCGCAGCTATTGACCGACAATCGCGCACAATTTTCGCGTGCCCTGGAAGCCGATCTCGGCAACGTCAACAGCCTTGTCGCTACCCACGCAGAGAAGCTCGTCCAGGACCGCTCGACCCTGTCGAAGGCGCTCGAGGACGATCTCGCCAAGCTGGCCGAAAGCCGCTCGAGCATCGATGGGCTGGTTGCCGGCCAGGTCGAGAAACTGGCGGAAGGCCGCGACATCCTCAGGCGCGCGTTGGAAGCCGACCTGGAGAGGCTTGCAATGAGCCGCAGCGAGGTCGACGAGATCGTCGCCGGTCATGTCGGCAAGTTGAGCGAGGGCCGCGACATGCTGACCCGCGCATTGCAGGACGATCTCTCCAGGCTCGCCGAAACGCGCAAGGACGTCGACCGTTCGCTGTCCGGCCATATCGACCAGATCGCCGCCAGGAGCACCGACATCTCCGATGCGATCGCTGCGGACGTAGAAAAGATCGAGCAGGCGTTCAGCCGGCAGACAGGCATCATTGAAGAGCGCGCCAGCACAATGGAGCGGGCGCTGTCGACGGGTGTCGACAACGTGCGCAGTGTGCTCGAAAGAAGCGCGGTCTTCGTCGCCGGCGCGCTGCGCGAGAAGGTCATGGAAGTTACCAGCGCGCTGCATGAGCAGGCGGGCGCGGCATTCAGCGATGCCGACCGCAAGATCGCCGAGCGCGCCGAGCAGACCTCGGCCGCCCTGCTCGCCAGGGCGGAGGACATCGCCCGCACCTTTGAAGAGGCGGATCGTCGCCTCGCCGCCCGCGCCGAGGATACGTCGAGCGCACTGATTGCCCGCGTCGACGACACGTCGAACAGCTTGCTCGCGCGTGCCCAGGAAACGGCCGATCAGCTGGCAGCCAGAGCAAGTGAGATTGCCGGCACCTTCGACGCGGCGGACCACAGGCTGGTCTCTCGCGCCATCGAAACGGCCCAGTCGCTGGCGGCACGTGCCGGCGACATCCTGCGCAATTTCGAAACGGCCGACGTGCGGCTGGGCGTGCGCATCGGCGAATCCGCCGAAGCGCTCGCGGCACGCGCGTCGGATCTCGGTCGCATTTTCGATGCCGCCGACCAGCAACTTATTTCGCGCATTGCCGAAGGCTCCGAAGCACTTTCGGCCCGTGCGTCCGAGATCGGCCGCATCTTCGAGGAGGCGGATCATCGTCTGGTGTCCCGCATTGCCGACAGCAGCACCGCCATCGGCGAACATGCCGACACCATTGTCGGTGCCTTCACCAGCACCGAGCAGCGGGTTGCCGAACGCGCCAGGCAGACTGGCCAGGAACTCGCCGTCCATGCCCGTGAAATCGAGCAACTGCTTGCCGGTGCCGACGAACGCCTGGCATCGAGTGCCGCCGCCACAGCGGTCCGCGTCGAGGAGCAGGTCGCCAGCGTCGAGAACCGCCTCGCCTACTCCGCCGAGACAATGGGCCAAAAGCTCAACGAACAGGTCTCGAATGCCGAGGCGCAGTTGGTCTCGCGCGCCAACTCGATCGCCGAAACCTTCACCGCGGTCGGCCAGCATATCGGCCAGAGCACCAATGACGCTGCAAAGACCATCGGTGCCAATACTCGCGAGCTCAATACGATGCTTGCGGCACGTTCGGCCGAAATATCGAAAATCCTGGACGAGACGGCACGGCCTCTGGTCGAGCGCTTCGCCCAGGGCGGCTCCGAGCTGCAAAAGAGCATGGAAGAGGTCACCGAACGTGCGACCGAGAAGCTGCGCACTCAAAACGCCGCCCTCGTCGACGCCCTCGCCAGCCGTACGGCCGAAACCCTGTCGGCCGTCGAAGGCGCGCGCTCGACGCTTGCCGACAGCGTTGCCGACCTCATCGGCCGCATGACCACCTCCAGCTCGCAGCTCGGTCAGTTGATCGAGCAGGCGGCGACCAATCTCGGCCAGGTCGACGAACGCCTGACCGGCAGCACGCAAAGCTTCGCAGCGACTACCGAAAAGACCGCGCAGACCTTCGCCAGCTCGGCGCGCCTGGTCGATTCGAACACGACGCGGCTCACCGAGCTGTCGTCCTCGACCTTGCGCGAGGTTGCCTCTATCGCCACCAAGTTCGACGAGCACAGCCGGTTGCTTTCCAGTGCCTCGGACCTGTTGAGCTCGGCCCAGAGCAATCTCGAGCACACGCTCGAAAGGCAATCGTCACTGGAGGACCTCGCGGTCGGCCTTGTCAAGAAATCGGAAGATCTCGAAAGGGTCATGCGCTCGTTCGAGAATCTGGTCGGCCAGACGCTGCAGAACGCCGAAGGCAAGACGCTGGAATCCGCCGACAAGATCCGTACCGCGATTTCCGAAGTGGTCGATTCGGCCACCAAGCGCTTTGCCGATGCGACCGAGGAGATGCGGCGTACCGCCGGCTCGATCAAGAGCGAGCTCGACCTCACCCGCGCCGAGCTCAAGAAAGGCGTCATCGAGATGCCGGAAGAGGCAAAGGAATCAACCACGGCTATCCGCCGTGCCGTTTCAGAGCAGATCAACGCGCTGAAGGAACTTTCTGAAATCGTTGCCAAATCTGGCCGCAGCACCGACAGTTCGGAACAGCGCAACCTGCGTCCGACGCCGCAAGCGCCTGCCGCACGCCCCGCCGAACCGCCACGTCGCCCGGCTCCGGCTCCAGAACAGCGCCGTGCACCACAGGCGCCTTCGGGCGAGACGGCGCTGCGCGGCACGCTCGACCTCGAACGTCCCGCAGACCAAGCGCCGCGCCAGCGCGACCCCAACGGCCGCACGCCGCAGGGCGGTTGGGTGCGTGACCTCCTGACCGGTGCATCACGCGAAGACGACGCCAAGCCGGCAGCGCCTGCCGAAGCGCCGCGCCCGGCTCCCGCTGCGCGTTCGCCGCTTCATGTCGTGGAATCGCTGAACTCGCTCTCGGTCGATATCGCACGCGCCATCGATCACGATGCCTCGATCGAGCTGTGGAACCGCTACCGGCGCGGCGAGCGCGACGTCTTCACGCGCCGACTTTACACGCTGAAGGGCCAGCAGACGTTCGACGAGATCCGCCGCAAATATCAGTCAGAGGCGGAGTTCCGCGCTGCTGTCGATCGTTACTGCGACGATTTCGAAAAGCTGCTCAAGGACGTGTCGCGCAACGACCGCGACAACATCATGGCGCAGACCTACCTGACGTCGGATACCGGCAAGGTCTACACCATGCTGGCCCACGCCAGCGGCCGCCTGCACTAAGCGGGCGACAGAGAACAAACGAAAAGGCGGGATTTCCCGCCTTTTTCATGCCGTACTGAATTCCATTGGCGCAGTAGAGTGCCGTGCCGGCAGTTCCGGCTGTGTCAGATCACGGTGTCCGTCCAGCGGACGATTTGCCCGGCCGCATCGCCGAACGCGGCATCGAGCGCGCCGACATAGGCCTGGTTGCCATTGCCCGAAACGGGCGCGATGGCGCTAAACGTCTTCGAAGCGCGCACTTCACCGTTGCGATCGTTCAACAGGCGCACGAACAGCTCGACCTCGGCATGTTCGCCGCCGTCGACCCGAACTTCGAACGAACGGATTTCGACGATCACCTGATAGTCGATCGCCAGCCCCTCGCCCGGCTTGCCGACGCCGGTAAAGCTGCCCGAGCGCTGGAAGGTCTCAGCCAGCCGCGCCTGTACGATCATCGGCAGCCGGTCGGCCCATTGCGCGCCCTTGAGATACTGGATCGATCGCGGCGACGGCTTGATGACGATGTTCTGGCTATCCAGCGCCTTGAGCGCCGATGGCTGGGCGATGAGGATCTGGCGGCGGCTGTGGGCACGCGCTTCCAGCGACGGCGCCGAAAGCTCAAACGTATCCAGCGGCGCCGGCTTGCCGCCCAGCGCCGCGCAGCCGGCGAGCGAAAGCGCCAGCAGTGCCGCTCCGGCCTTGAACCCACTCGATCTGACGCTGCCTGAACTGATCGACTTCAAACGCGATCCCCCCCGGATCGTGGAAACAACGCGCATCCGCAAGCTATGTTCTTGCGGTGGGCGCAGACCGAAGTCAACGGCGCACCCTGCCGTCGAACTGCCGGACCTCACCCTCGCCGCCGGACAGGATCCGCTGTGGATTGCGGCTGAGGTCGGTCACCGCCTCTTCGATGCGGTTGATCGAACGACGGCTGTCCTGGACCAGCGATTCGACGTTTTGCAGCCCCTGTCCCGAGAACCGCGCCAGATTGTCGGTGATGGTGCCGAGGCGGGCGTTCAGCGTGTCGGCGACCTGCTTGAACGATTTCAGCGTCGCCCTGGCATCGGCCATGACGCCATCGGCCTGACCGGAGCCGAGCAGTTTGTCGACCTTGGCAAGGATACCGTCGACTCGCACCGAGGCATCGTTGAGGCGTCCTGCGAGCTGGTGCGCGTCTTTGATGGTTTCGTCGATGTCGTCGGCTCGGTTGGCGAACTTGTTGGTCACCTTGGCGATGTCGGCGGCAGCCTCGTTGGCGTTTTCGCTGGCCTTTTGGATATTGGCCAGTGCGGTGCGAACCTCAGCCGGATCGATGCCGTCGAGAACGCCGTCGACCTTGGCCAGCGTGCCTTGCGTCTTCTGGGCGAAGTCGTTGATCGAGCCGACCGCGGTGTCCACGTTCTTGATGACCGTGTCGAACTGCTTGCTGGTTTCCTTGAGGTTGGAAGTGACCGTGTCGACATTGGCGACGATGCTCTTGATCTGGTCCTTGTCGACGGCGTTGAGTAGCCCTTCCGCCGCCTTCAGGGTGCCGTCGAGCTTGCCCGAAACACCCTTCAGTTCGTCCGCCAGCGAGCTGACGCTGGCCAGGAACTTGTCGACGCCGTCCGCATTCCTGGCCAGTGCATCGGAGAAGGTCTGGACATTGTTGACGGTTTGCGTCAGCGGCCCGCGAACATCCTTGGTGAAGCCTTCGAGCTCCGAAAGGACCTTGTCGGCGCGGGTGAAGATGTTCTGCGCCGTTTGCAAAAGGTTGGTGACCGCCGACGGATTGGCGACGATCTCGGCGACCTTGCCCTCCGCTTCCGCCTGGTCGAGAAGGTTCACTTCCTTGGGGTCGGCGCCCTTCAATTCGATACTGGCCTGGCCGGCGAGGCTGACGATCCCGATATCGGCCTGCGTCGACTTGGTGATCGGCGTATTCCGGCCGATCTCGGTGTCGGCGATGGCGGCGGTCGGATTGTTGAGGTCGATATAGACACGCTTGACCTCACCGACCCTGACGCCGTTGAACAGCACGAAGCTGCCGCGACCAAGGCCGGAAGCCGAGCCCGGGATGCGCACGCGCAGCATCGCCGTCTCACCCCTGTCGCCGATCGCCGCCGTCCAATAGACGAAAGCGAAGGCCGCCAGGATCGCGGCCAGCGTGAAAATGCCGACAATGACGTAGTTGGCTCTGGTTTCCATTGCTCACTTATGGCTATGCGCGCGCCGCAAGATCAAGTTGCCGGGCGCGTTTTCCGCGGAAATAGGATTTTACCCAGGGTTCCTCGCTCCTGAGCATGTCGTCGATCGTGCCCTCGACCAGCACTTTCTTGTTGCCGAGCACCGCCACGCGGTCGCACGCCGTAAACAGCGTGTCGAGATCGTGCGTGACCATATACACGGTCAAATCCATCGTATCGCGCAGCTTGACGACCAATTCGTCGAACTCAGCCGCGCTGATCGGATCGAGCCCGGACGTCGGTTCGTCGAGGAAAACGATATCCGGGTCGAGTGCCAGGGCGCGCGCCAGGGCGGCACGCTTGATCATGCCGCCGGAGAGCTCGGAGGGGAATTTCTGCGCCGCCTCCGGCGGCAGTCCGACCAGCTCGACCTTGAGCATGGCAAGTTCGTCCATCAGCTTCTTCGGTAAATCGAGATATTCACGCATCGGCACCTGGACGTTTTCGAGGACCGTCAGCGCCGAAAAAAGGGCGCCATGCTGGAACAGCACGCCAAGCCGCATGTCGATGCGAAGGCGCTCCCTTTCGGTTGCCTTCTCGACGTCGACGCCGAACAGTTTGATTGTTCCCGATTGCTTGCGCGTCAAGCCAAGGATGGTGCGCAAGAGAACAGATTTGCCGGCACCGGAGGCACCGACGAAGCCGAGAATCTCCCCGCGCCAGATATCGAGCGACAGTTTGTCGAGAACGACCTGATCGGCGAACGACACCGTGACGTCGTGCGCCGACAGCACGATCTCGTCTTCTTTGGCTTTCGCCGCCACCTTGGTCGTGTTTGTGCCCGGCAGCGCCATCTCAGAACTCGATCGCTGCATAGAACATGGCGAAAAGCCCGTCGAGGATAATGACCACGAAGATCGACTTCACCACTGAGGCGGTCACATGCTGGCCAAGCGATTCGGCGCTGCCGCCAACCTTCATGCCCTCGACCGAGGCGATTATGCCGATGATCATGGCCATGAACGGCGCCTTGATCAGGCCGGCAAAGATGGTGCTGAGGTCGATTGCGACACGCAGCCGGTCGATGAACGCTGCCGGTGCAATATCGGAGTAGAGCCATGCAGCCAAAATGCCGCCGCCCAGCGCGGCAAAGTTGGCGACGATCGTCAGGCAAGGCAGCGCGATGACCAGCGCGACCAGCCGCGGAAACACCAGCACGCCGATTGGATTAAGACCGATCACCTTCAGCGCATCGACCTCCTCGCGCATCTTCATCGAGCCGATCTCGGCGGTGATCGCACTGCCGGAGCGGCCGGCGATCATGATCGCCGTCATCAGCACGCCGAGCTCGCGCAGGATCAGCACCCCGACCAGGTCGACGACGAAGATGTCGGCGCCGAAATAGCTGAGCTGATAAGCGCCTTGCTGGGCGACGATCGCACCGACGATGGCCGACATCAGCACGACTACCGGTATGGCGCCGACACCCATACGATCGATCTGGTTGAAGATCGCCGCCATGTTGACGCCATGGCCACGGCCAAGCTTCATCTGAGAGCCGCGTATCGTGGCGCCGAGGATATTCATTGCGGCCAGGAAATCGTCGCGCATCTCATAAACGCGCCGGCCAACCGCCTCGAGCCCGCGAATGATGAAGTTGGGCGGCTTTGCCGGACCTGATTCGGCCTCGCGTCGGACCGCATCACCGACGGCGCCGAGCAGGATCGAGGCAATCTCGCTTTGCCCCTGCATCGTGATCTCGACGCCCTTCTTTTCGAAGCTGCTGACCAGGCGGTCGATCAGCCACGCCCCGGCAGTGTCCATCTTCTCGATTTGTGAAAGGTCGAGCGCCAGCGTCTTGAAGCCGCCGCGCTTCTCGATCTTGCGCATCTCGGCATCGACCAGCGCCACGGTGCGCGTCGTCCAGGTTCCCGAGAAAGCGCAGCCGAGAACGCCGCCCTCCTCGCCGATCGCGATGCGCGGCTGGTGGTCGGGCTCCTTGGCAGGGCCGCTTGCGTCGCGTTTGCGGATAGTCAACATGGCGTCCTGTTTAGCCTGACGGGGCCGACCTGTCGATTTGCCGATATCCTCCTTGTTGCACAGCCGGAGCAGAAAAATATGGCGCGTGTCATTTCGGTCGAGGCCGAGCGCTTTCCCATCGCCGGGACATTCACCATTTCGCGCGGCTCGAAGACCGAAGCTGAGGTGATTTCCTGTGCCATTGCCGAAAACGGCCGTACAGGCCGCGGCGAATGCGTCCCTTACAAGCGCTATGGCGAAACCATGGAGGGTGTGCGCGACGCGATCGAGGCGATGCGCAGCGAGATCGCGCGCGGCATCAGCCGCATCGCCCTGCTCGATGCCATGCCTGCCGGCGCGGCACGCAGTGCCATCGACTGCGCGCTCTGGGACCTGGAAGCGAAGATCAGCGGAACACCGGTGGCGCATACGATACGAACCGTTCCGTTACGACCGCTTGAGACGGCGTATACATTGTCGCTCGCCGAGCCGGAGGCGATGGCGGCGCAGGCCCGCGCTAACGCCCAGCGCCCGCTACTCAAGGTCAAGATCGGCGGCGACAACGACATCGCGCGCATCCGTGCAGTGACGGCGGCAGCACCCGACAGCCGAATCATTCTCGACGCCAATGAGGGCTGGAATGACGACAATATCGTCGCAAACCTCGCCTTTGCCGCCGAGCACGGTATCGCCTTGATCGAACAGCCGCTGCCGGCGGGACATGACGGTATTCTTCGCCACATCGCGCATCCGGTACCGATCTGTGCCGACGAAAGCGTGCACGAGGCGAAGGACCTTGAAGCGCTTGTCGGCCTTTACGACGCCGTCAACATCAAGCTCGACAAATCGGGTGGCCTGACCGCTGCACTCGTGCTTCGCGACCGCGCCCGCGAACTGGCTCTTGGTGTCATGGTCGGCTGTATGGTCGGCACATCGCTTGCGATGGCGCCGGCCGTGCTGTTGGCGCAGGATGCCGATTTCGTCGATCTCGACGGTCCGCTGCTGCTGGCCCGCGACCGCGTTCCCGGTCTCGTCTACCAAGGTTCGCTGGTGTCACCGCCCGAGCGGGCGCTGTGGGGCTGAACGCGCGGCAAGCCCGATCAGAGCCAGGCCCGTCAGAGCGATCGGGATCATCGCAAAGAAGCCATTCGCGCCGAAGCGGTCGTAAAGAGGACCGGAAATCAGCGTCGCCGCCGCCATGAAGAAGCCATTGGAGAAGTAGGCGATGCCTTGCGCCGCCCCGGTGCGTTCTTCCGCGACCGTCTCACCGATCATCTTTTGCAGGCCGATCAGCACCAGCGCCACCGAAACCGCGTGCAGCGTCTGGATCGCGAAAAACCCGCCAACGCCAAGCCCAAGCGGCCAGATCAGCGGAAAGGCGAACCAGCGCACGATTGCGCCAATCCCGGCAATCAGCATGATCGAGACGACCGAGAAGGAGGCGAAAGCGCGGGTGAAAACGACGAACATGCATATCTCGGCGACGACGCCCCACCCCCACAGAAGCCCGACAACCGAATCGCTGATGCCGATCGACTTCCAGTAGATCGACACGAAACCGTAGAGAAATGCGTGGCTGGCGGTGATGACGCCGACGCCTGTCGAAAAATAGAGGAAGTACCGGTTGAGGAGTTTCGGTGCCGATTGCTGGATATCGGCGGCCGAAAGCGGCGAGGCGCGGCGTGGACGGCCGAGGCGCGGCGCAATCAGTCCGGCGGCTAGCGCGGCACACAGCGCCGCGAAGATGATCACCGGGACAGCCTGGGCACCGCTCGCCGACAGGATGAAACCGCCGGCGAGATTGGCGCAGAGATAGGAGATCGAGCCCCATTTGCGCATGCTTGCGTAATTCGAGCCGAAGCGGCGAACACCTGAAAGGGCGAGCGAATCGGCAATCGGCGAATGCGGCGTCCAGACGACCGTCAGGGCCAACGACACGGCAAGTACCGTTGCGTAGGTCGGCGGCAGGAGGTAGCCGGCGGACAGGATCAGCGATGCGGCGACCAGCGCAACATAGACATTGGCGCGGTCGCTCGCTTTGTCTGCCAGCGCAGTAAGAAAAGGCGTCGTCGCCACGCGCAGGAACATCGGCGCGGCGAGGATCACGGCTATCTGTTCGGCATGGAACCCCTTCGCCTGCAGCCACAGCGGGAAATACGGCACATGCGCCCCGAGCGGAACGAAGAGCGTAAAGAAGATCAAGCTCATGCGCAGTTCGAAATGGCGTGGCTTAACGAGCTGTTCGGGCGAAAGCGGCGGCAGCGAGGACATTGACAGGCGATCCGTCGGCACGGCATTCAGCCGGGTCGGCCCGCCACACCTGCCGCTGCTTAACACGGCGAAAAAGTCGATGAAACCGCTGGACTAACCGATTGAAGCGAGATGCGGCCGGATTTGGTCAAGCCGCCTGGACTGCCCTGCCCTTGATGTCGATCGGTACGAGCACCTCGCTGCCGACCGGAGTCTCCGGCAGGACATGCGCCCAGTGCAGGATCTCCATCCGGCCGTCAAAATGCTCGACCACCGCCGTGCAGCTCTCCACCCAATCGCCGGTGTTGATATATTGCACGTCCTCATAGCTTTCGATCGCGGCATGGTGGATGTGCCCGCAGATCACGCCGTCGACATGCGAGCGGCGCGCCTCCTCGGTCAGCACGGTCTGGAACGAGCCGATGAAATTCACCGCCTTCTTGACCTTGACCTTGGCCCAGGACGAGAACGACCAGTAAGGCAGGCCGAGCACCTGGCGCAGGCGCGTGATGACGCGGTTGACCAGCATCGCCGCGTCATAGGCGTAGTCGCCAAGATAGGCCAGCCAGCGCGCATTATGGACGACGGTGTCGAACTGGTCGCCATGGATGACAAGAAGGCGTTTGCCATCGGCGGTCTCATGGATGGCGCGGTCGGCGACGACAATGCCGCCGAAGTGAACGCCCTGGAACTGGCGCGCGAACTCGTCATGGTTTCCGGCGATGTAGGTGATACTGGCGCCCTTGCGCGCCTTGCGCAGCAACTTCTGGACGACGTCATTGTGGCTCTGCGGCCAATGCCAGCTCCGTCTCAAGCGCCAGCCGTCGACGATGTCGCCGACGAGATAGATGATATCGGCATCGTGATGGCGCAGGAAATCGATCAGGAACTCGGCCTTCGCCGCCTTCGATCCGAGATGGACGTCGGAGATGAACATGCTGCGGAAAGTGCGGGGCTCTGCGCCGGACATCATTTGTCACCGTTGCTTCGGTGAGGCTATGCCCCGATTCATGCAACAACCGTATGACGGTTGCGATTGGTCCAGCCATCCGGATAGGTTGCCGCGGCAATCAGAGGAGAAAATCACCATGGATCTCGGCATTCGCGGCAAGAAGGCCATAGTCTGCGCTTCCAGCAAAGGCTTGGGACGCGGCTGCGCCATGGCACTGGCAGAGGCAGGTTGCGATCTGGTGGTCAATGGCCGCAACGCCGACGTGCTGGCCAAAACCGCCGCTGAACTGCGCGAGAAATTCGGCGTCAAGGTGACCGAAATCGTCGGCGACGTATCCAAGCCCGATGTCCAGAAGGCGCTGCTTGCCGCCTGCCCCGATCCCGACATCCTCATCAACAACAATGGCGGTCCGCCGTTTCGCGATTTCCGCGCGCTCGACCGCGAAAAGATCCTCGAGGGCGTCACCCAGAACATGGTGACCCCTGTCGAACTGGTTCAGGCCGTGATCGACGGCATGGCGGCGCGCGGCTTCGGCCGCATCGTCAACATCACCTCGCTATCGGTCTATGTCCCGATTCCCGGCCTTGACCTGTCGTCCGGCGCCCGCGCCGGCCTCACCTCGTTCCTGGCCGGCGTGGCGCGCACGGTGGCCGACCGCAACGTGACCATCAACAACATGCTGCCAGGCAAGCTCGACACCGACCGGCTGCGTGATCCGAAGGAGGCCGGCACGCCCGAAGATCCGGCAGCGGCCGCCGCGCGCAAAGCTCGCATCAGCGCCGACGTTCCGGCCAAACGGCTGGGCACACCCGAGGAATTCGGTGAGATCTGCGCCTTCCTGTGCTCGGTCCATGCCGGTTACCTGACCGGGCAGAACATACCGGTCGACGGCGGCCTGTATGTCAGCGCGTTCTAGCGGGAATATCTAACGCTTGGTATCCGCTGGGGAACGGCGGGAAACGACCCTGCTAAGACGTTCGTTCGTGTCTCTGGCGAGCTCTGATGCGGACGATAGACGTGTTCTCAGGGATAGCGGCTGAGTGCCATTGCTTCGACACGTTTTATCCAGGCGTCTTTGCAGTCGGAATAGGCGTGGCTGTCTTCGGGATGCAGCGCAGCACATCGCCGCTTCTCTCGCTCATACTCCTCTGCAATGCTAGGCGAACTGCGCAGAAGGTCGCGAAAGGCAAGATGTCTGCGGATGGCGGGGTCGCCGTCGACGAAGCAGTGAATTTGAACGACCCGCTCGCCCGTTACCTGATCGTGTAGGGTGCAATAGCGTCGTCCTTCCATGCCGTAGGCGCCATGCCATTCATAGCCAAGGGCTTCAATGGCTGCCTGTTCGGCATCCAGCGCCGCCAGGTTCGAAACGACGGGCATCAGGTCAAGGACAGGCTTGGCGGCAATGCCGGGGATGGAGGTTGAGCCGATGTGGTGGACCTGAAGGATCGAAGCCGCCTGCTGTTGCAGCCGATCTGCTTCGCTGGCAGCACGGGTGGCCCAGCTCGCATTATGGGGTGCCAGGCGAACGGGGATCGGTGGGGGCAAACTCTGACTCCTCATGAATTGCGGACAGGTCTGCAAACGTCCGGTCCATTCAATATCTGCCAGAAAGCGGACCGCCTGCAAACCACCTTAGCAGACATTCAACTGGGCGGCGGCGCAGCTCGCCGCCCGTTGTTCGAGATTTCAATGGCAGGCCGCACTGGCCGGCGATGCGAAGCCGTAAGCTCGCGCTTGCGACATATCAGCTCTCGAAAAGCCTCGGCTGCATGCTAAGAGACTCAAAACACCAAACGGACTGAACTGAGGAGGCGGCCGTCATGACAGGCGAAAGCAAGAAGGCGGCCCGATCCGACCTCGACGAAGCAGCGCTCTACTTCCACAAGCACCCCCGTCCCGGAAAACTTGAAATCCAGGCGACGAAGCCGCTCGGCAACCAGCGCGACCTGGCGCTTGCCTATTCGCCGGGTGTCGCCGCCCCCTGCCTTGAAATCCGCGACGATCCGGCAACCGCTGCCGACTATACAGCCCGCGCCAATCTTGTTGGCGTCGTCACTAACGGTTCGGCGGTGCTCGGCCTCGGCAATATCGGTCCGCTCGCCTCCAAGCCGGTGATGGAGGGCAAAGCGGTGCTGTTCAAGAAATTCGCCGGCATCGATGTCTTCGACATTGAGATCGATGCACCGGGCATCGAGCGCATGGTCGAGACGATCTCGGCGCTGGAACCAACCTTCGGCGGCATCAACCTGGAAGACATCAAGGCGCCCGAATGCTTCGAAGTCGAGGAACAGTTGAAAGCCCGCATGGGCATACCGGTCTTCCATGACGACCAGCACGGCACCGCCATCATCGTCGCCGCCGCTGTGCTCAATGGGCTGGAATTCGCCGGCAAGTCCATCGCCGACATCAAGATCGTCACGTCGGGCGCAGGTGCTGCGGCGCTTGCGTGCCTCAACCTTCTGGTCTCGCTCGGCGCGCGGGTCGAAAACATCTGGGTCACCGACCGGTTCGGGGTCGCCCATAGGGGCCGCGTCGAGGAGATGGACCGCTGGAAAGACCCCTATGTGAAGGACACCGAGGCGCGCACGCTGGCCGACGTTCTGCCCGGCGCCGACGTGTTTCTCGGCCTGTCTGCCGCCGGCGTGCTGAAGCCGGAATTGCTCCACCACATGGCGCCCAAGCCGCTGATCCTGGCGCTGGCCAATCCCAATCCCGAGATCATGCCGGAAGCGGCGCGGGCAGCGCGGCCCGACGCGATGATCTGCACGGGCCGCTCCGATTTCCCCAACCAAGTCAACAACGTACTCTGTTTTCCTTACATCTTCCGTGGCGCGCTGGATTGCGGCGCAAGCGCCATCAACGAAGAGATGAAAATGGCTGCCGTGCGAGCGATTGCAGCGCTTGCCCGCGAAGAGCCGTCCGACGTTGCCGCGCGTGCCTATTCCAGCGAGACGCCGATCTTTGGTCCGGAGTTCCTGATCCCCTCGCCTTTCGATCCGCGGCTGATCCTGCGCATTGCCCCTGCCGTCGCTAAGGCAGCCTGCGAGACCGGCGTCGCGACCCGGCCGATCACCGATTTCGCCGCCTATATCGACAAGCTGAACCGCTTCGTCTTCCGCTCCGGCCTGGTCATGAAGCCGGTATTCTCGATGGCCAAGACGTCGAGCTCCAAGCGCGTCATTTATGCCGACGGCGAGGACGAGCGCGTGCTTCGCGCCGCGCAGGTCGTGCTCGAGGAAGGCATTGCCGAACCGATCCTGATCGGCCGCCCGCATGTCATCGAGGTGCGGCTGAAGCGCTACGGGCTGCGCATCAAGCCGGGCGTCGATTTCGGCCTGATCAACCCGGAAGACGATCCGCGTTACCGCCACTATGTCGACCTTTTGATCGAGCTTGCCGGCCGGCGTGGGGTGACGACGGAAGCCGCGCGCACTATGGTGCGCACCGACAATACGGTGATCGCCGCCCTTGCCCTGAAGCGCGGCGACGCCGACGCCATGGTCTGCGGGCTCGAAGGCCGTTTCGAGCGCCATTTGCGCAACGTCACGCTGATCATCGGGCCACGCGCCGGCATTAGGGATCGCGACCTGTCGACGCTTTCCATGCTGATCTCGCAGCGCGGCATCATTTTCCTCACCGATACCCATGTCTCCGTCGACCCGACCGCCGAAGAAATTGCGGAAATGACCGTTTTGGCGGCCGAGGAAATTCAGCGTTTCGGCATCGAGCCCAAGGCAGCGCTACTGTCGCATTCTGATTTCGGCTCCCGCGATTCGCCAAGCGCCATGAAGATGCGGCAGGCAGCGGCAATCCTGGCGCGCATCGCGCCCGACCTGCAATGCGACGGCGAGATGCATGCCGACTCGGCACTATCGGAGCAGCTGCGCCAACGCGTCTATCCGCATTCGCGGCTGAAGGGCGAAGCCAATCTGCTGGTGTTTCCCAATCTCGATTCGGCGAACATCACGCTGACGGCACTGCGCACGATGATGGACGCGCTGCATGTCGGCCCGATCCTGCTCGGCACCGACAGCCCGGCGCACATATTGACGCCGTCGGTCACCTCGCGCGGCGTCGTCAACATGACGGCACTGGCAGTGGTCGAAGCCGCGCATAAGGCGCAAGCCATCGTCGATCTGGGGTAGCCGCGGGCTTTCTCAGATTGGCCTGAACCGGAAATGCCCTGTCTGCCTGAAGGCAAACAAAGTGTCCTCTTCCCTGGCGCCGCCGCCAATATTGTGAATGACCAGTCTTCTTGTCGGTACCAAAGTGGAGCGATTGGACGACACGATGGCAATATGCGACAGATTGCCGGGCAGCATCTGGGCGATGAGATCCCCTGGCCGATAGTCGGCCGGATCTTGGCTGACGGGCAAGGCAGCACCGCGCCGCTCGAAATAGACCGCAAGGTTGGGCACACGGCGGTGGTCGATGTTGCGGTCGGGCGCCTTCAAGCCCCAAGCCTTCGGATAGGCGGCAAAATTGGCCCGCATATCCTCATGCACCAATTCTTGCAGGTCGAGATCGAAGGCGCGGCGATAGGCACGGATCACGACATCCGTGCACACACCCCGCTCGGGCTCAACGTCCCCCCGGATAGGCCAGGCGTGTATAGGTCGGATCGTAGAGTATGGTGACGCCGATCTGCTCACGGGCAGCTTCGACCAATTTGGTACCCCAATCCGGCGTGATGGGCTTTTCCTGCGCCATGGCATCCGGCATCGCCAGGCACAAAAGACCAAACTGCACTGCGGCTCGACGGGTAATCGCGGTCATGCCAAGCCTCCGGGCATTCTGGATCCGGGCATTCTTCTGGGCGAATACGCCTTTTTCGTGCATCGCCAGGATGTCTCGGTCGTGGCTCTGTCCGAGTATGTCGTGCGGCGTGGTCGATATGACAGCGCTGGTCGTGGTCGAAGCCGCGCACCGGCGCAAGCCGTCCGATTTGGGATGAAGCCGGAATCGGCGGTATGCTAAACAAACGGTTAACCGCAAGCGCGGTAGCTTTCTGAACGACAGGCAGGCGGAGTTTCGGAGGGATGACGGGCGCATGTTGGAAGCTGACGCGTGCCGCCGCGCTGCTCGGTGCCCTGCTACTGTGCGACATTGCCGTCACTCAGGCGCAGGCCGCTCCGCGCCTCTGCCGCCAGCTTGAAGCCGATCTTGCCGCCGCTTCTCGCGGTGGCGGCGGCAAACCGGCCTTGCTCAGGAAATATGACGACGCAATCGTCCGGCAGCGCCAGCAGATTTCAAAGGCCGTCAGCCAGGCCAGCAGCGCCGGCTGCGGCTTTTCGCTGTCTCGCCGCAACGCCAACGCATGCGCGGCACTCGACGCCACCATCGATCGCATGGCAGCCAATCTCGACGCCCTGCAGGCCAAGCGCGCCGACCTTGCCGGCGGTGGTTCGCGACGCGATCGCGCGCGCATATTGACGTTGCTTGACGCCAATGGCTGCCGCGATGATGCGGCAGCGCGGACGCCCGCGCCGGTCCGCGAAGCCAGCCGTGAAAACGGCAAGCGAAACCTGCTCGACCAGCTTTTGGGCAGTGACGCAACTGAACCCGGTGCGCCCGACCAGCCTGAAGGGCCCAGCCAGGCCGAAGAGCTAAGCCAGCCGGGCAACATCCGCACCATGCTCAACAACGCCGACATGGGCCAGCCCCAAGGCGAATTCCGCACCATGTGCGTGCGGACCTGCGACGGTTATTTCTTTCCGATGTCGAATGCCGCCTCACTGGGCGATTTCGAGCGCGACCAGAAGAATTGCGAATCGAGCTGCCCCGGCACAGAAATGCAGGTTTTCTACACGCGCGGCATGAATGGCGATTCGGCGTCCATGACGTCTTCGGTGACCGGCAGGCCTTATATCGAACTGCCGACGGCCTACCTCTACAAGCAGTCCGACATGCCGCGGCCGCCGACCTGCGGCTGCAATGCCGCGCAGAATTTCGAGATCATCGCCGGCAACCCGCCAACCCGGGCACAATCTGAGGCGAATGTAGAGAGTACCCCGTTCATTCCGCTGCCGGTTGCTAGGCCTGATCCGGGCGCCGACCCGGAGTCCTTGGCCAATGCGCAAGACGGTCTCGACCGTGAGGCGATCAGACGCCTTGCCGTCAAGCCCGTGCCTTCGCCGACGTCCCTGCCCCCGCCAGAACAGCGCAAGGTCAGGGTCGTCGGGCCAACGTTCCTTCCCGACCCAGCAGCGGCAACAGATCTGCAAGCTCCGGACCCGAAGGCTGTCCCGTAAGCGCCAGCCTGAGCGGCATGAACAGCGCCTTGCCCTTACGGCCGCTCGCCTCTCGGATCTTGCCGGTCCAGTCTTTCCAGACGGTGCCGTTCCAAGGCTCCTCCGGCAGCAGTTCGAACGCCTGGCGAAGAAAGTCGCGGTCATCGTCGGAAAACTCCGCCGGCTCCTCTGGACCGTCTCGAAGCGTACGCCACCAGATCGCCGCATCGGCCAGCCTGTCGAGATTGCCGCGCACGGCCAGCCAGAAAGGCTCGGCCTGTTCGCCGGAGATGCCGAGCACGATCAGCCGGTCGCGCGCCTCGGAAAACGGCATGTGATGCAGCAGCGTGCGGTTGAGCACGAAGAGCTCGTCCGGGTCGAATTTGGCGGCGGATTTCGATGTTGCAGCCGGATCGAAGCGCTCGGCTAGCTCGGCCATCGTTGGCACCGCCACGACGTTTTCCGAGGTGCCGACGAGCACCGCCAGCGAAGCGATCGCCATCGGCTCGATGCCGCTCTCACGCAGGCTCTGGATGGACAGCGCGCCGGTGCGCTTCGAAAGTCCCTCGCCTGATGCCGTTGTCAGGAGATTGTGGTGGCCGAACACCGGCGGCTCCGCGCCAAGTGCTCGGAACAGGGCTATCTGGACGCCGGTATTGGTGACGTGGTCGTCGCCGCGGATGACATGGCTGACGCCCATGTCGATGTCGTCGACAACCGAAGGCAATGTATAGAGGTAGGTGCCGTCCTCACGCCGCAGAACCGGGTCTGAAAGCGAGGCGAGGTCGACGGTCTCTTCGCCGCGCACCAGGTCGTTCCAGTGGATTTCGGTGCGCTCCGGCTGCAGCGGATCGCTGCTGAAGTTGGGCAGCAGAAAGCGCCAGTGCGGCCGCCGGCCATCGGCCTCATATTCCGCCACCTGCTCGGGTGCCAGCGTCAGCGCCTCGCGGCCATAGACTGGCGGCAGGCCACGCGTGCGGCGCACCTTGCGCCTCAGGTCGAGCTCTTCAGGCGTCTCATAGCAGGCATAGACGAGGCGCGCCTCCTTCAGCTTCTGCAGTGCGGCATCATAGATTTCGACCCGCCGCGACTGATACTCCGTGGCGTCGGGGAAGATGCCTAGCCAATGCAGGTCATAAAGGATGGCGTCGGAAAATTCCTGCGTCGAACGGGCAACGTCGGTGTCGTCGAAGCGCTGGATGAAGCGGCCCTTGTTCTTGATGGCGAACAGCCAGTTGAACAGAGCGGTGCGCGCATTGCCGATATGGATGCGGCCGGTCGGTGACGGGGCGAAACGGACGGTAACTGTCATGAGCGGGGCGTACCGGATGGTTTTGCTGTTGACAAGACGCGCCCCCGCGCTCGGCGGCAGACATAGAACATGACGAAGGCGAAGAAAAGACTGCAGCGCCACGCGTCCATCAGGACGCGCGGCGCCGCAACCGTCAGATCACCATGCCTTTGGTCAGTTCAAGCGCCTGGCGTTCGAACAGCCGGCGGTAGATGCCGCCTTGCAGCCGGATCAGTTGGTCATGCGAGCCCTCTTCGACGATGCGGCCGCGATCGAACACCAAAAGCCTGTCCAGCGCCCGCACCGTCGACAGCCGGTGGGCAATGACCAGCGTCGTGCGGCCGACCATCAACCGCTCCATCGCCTGCTGGATCAGCACCTCCGATTCCGAATCGAGGCTCGACGTTGCCTCGTCCAGGATGAGAATGCGCGCATCGGCAAGAAAGGCGCGTGCGATTGCAACGCGCTGACGCTCACCACCCGATAGCTTTACGCCACGCTCGCCGACCAGCGTGCCATAGCCTTTCGGCAAATTGGCGATGAAGTCATGCGCGCTGGCCAATCGCGCCGCGTGCTCGATCTCGGCCCGCGTGGCGGCCGGCCGGGCATAGGCGATGTTTTCGGCCAGCGACCGGTGAAACAGGATCGGCTCCTGCTGGACAATCGCGATCTGTGCGCGCAGCGACGCCTGCGCGACACCGGCAATGTCCTGGCCGTCGATCAGGATATTTCCCGCGGTCACGTCATAGAGGCGCTGGATCAGCTTGACGAATGTCGTTTTGCCGGAGCCCGAATGGCCAACCAGCCCAACCCGTTCGCCCGGCGCGATGTCCACCGAAAAGTCGCGATAGAGCGGCAGGCGGTGGCTGCCATAATGGAACGTGACATTGTCGAAGGTGATACGGCCATCGGTGATCCGGATCGGTTTGGCGCCGGGCCGATCCTCGATGCCGAGTGGTTCGGACTGGAAGTCGACCAGTTCCTCCATGTCGTTGATCGAGCGCTGCAGATTGCGGATATGCGTGCCGATGTCGCGCAAATAGCCTTGCAGCACGAAGAATGAGGTCAGCACGAAGGCGACGTCGCCGGCGCTCGCCTGCCCCCACGACCACAACAGCAGGGAGAACCCGATGACCGCTGCCCTCAAAAGCAGCAGCATCGTCCCTTGCGTGGTGCCGTTGACAGTGCCGCGCATCCAGGTGCGGCGCGTGCGGCCGCGCCATTTGGCGACGACCTCGGCAAGCCGCGTCTCCTCGCGTTCCTCGGCGCCAAAACCCTTGACCACGGCGTTGCAGCTCACCGCGTCGGCCAGCGAGCCGCCGAGCCGTGTATCCCACGCATTGGCAAGCCTTGCCGCGGGCGCGACATAGCCAAGCGACAGCATCGTCGTCACCGCGATGAACAGAACCGAACCGGTGGCGACGACAGCACCCATCAGCGGCCAGAACCAGCCAAGCAGCAGCGTCGAGCCGACGAGCATGACGACCGATGGCAGCAGCGCGATCAGGATCGTGTCGTTGAGCAGGTCGAGCGCCCACATGCCGCGCGTTATCTTGCGCACCGTCGATCCGGCGAAGCTGTTGGCGTGCCAGTCGGTGGAGAAGCGCTGGACGCGGTGGAAGGCGTCGGCGGCGATATCCGCCATCATCTTCAACGTCAGCTCGACAATGGCCATGAAGGCGAGATTGCGCAGCACGACACCGGTGAGCGCCAGGGCCACCAGCATCGAAAAGGCCGCTGTCGCCGCGTTCCACGCAACATCGTCGGCCGCAGCACTGCTGGCGACGGCATCCACCAGCCGGCCGGAATAGAGCGGCGTCAGCACGTCGGCCAAGGTCGAGAGCAGGAACGTGCCCATAATGCCGGCAAGCCGCCACGGCTGACGCCGCCAATGGCTGAGCGTGAAGCCAAGAACGCTGCGAAAGGCGCCCGCGCGCAAATCTATTCGAAAACGAGTCATGATGTCATTCGGGCGCAAACGAGCCCGATCCCACGAAAGTAGAAATTGAAATACCGCGTCGGCGCCGTCAGGCGCCCGGAGATGCGGAGGTTTGGCGTATTTGGCGGCCCTGTAGAGGGGCGGCGACCGGCAGCGGCGAAATACCTGCCTCGGTTCAGCCTTGCCGCGAGGCTATCTCGCGGCGCACTGAAGACCTAGGCTTCGCGGCCTCGCATAACGATGTCAAATCCTGGCATTCGGTTCCTCCTGAAGGGGAATCGCGGAGAGGTGTTTATAGAGACGCCTCAACGCCGCGCCAAGTCACTAGATAGCCCAAAGCGCATCTGGTCCAAGCAGTGAGACGATTTTGCAACAATCGCGGGTTGTGCGCCCTCATCGGTCGAAGCGCATATAGCGGCCGTCGGTGGAAGGCCTGAAGCCGAGCTTCTCGTAAACCGCATGGGCGTCGTTGGTCGACAGGCTCCAATGCGTGACCGTCTTGACGTCCGGGTGGTCGATAAGCGCCTGGACAAGCCGGGTTCCTATGCCTTGTCCGCGATACCCCGGCCAGACAATTATGTCGGCGAGATAGGCAAATACCGTACGGTCGGTGATCGCCCGGCCGAAGCCGACCTGATTGCCGCCGACATAGGCGCCGACGCACAGTGAGTTGGCGAAGGCGCGGTGGTGCTGCTCGTCGCTGCGGCCACTGCCCCAATAGCTCTCCTTCAAAATGTCGGACGTCGCCCGGAAATCGATCCGCGACAGGTCGAAGCTGATTTCAAGGTTGGCCATGGCTAAACCGTTATGCAGCCAATCGCCTACCCGCCATCCCTGAACCGGTTGGTAATGGGATAGCGGCGGTCGCGGCCAAAGTTCTTCCTGGTGATCTTCACGCCGGGCGCCGCCTGCCGGCGCTTGTATTCGGCGACGTAAAGCAGGTGCTCGACGCGCGTCACCGTCGCCCGGTCATGGCCGCGCGCGACGATGTCGTCGACACCCATCTCGTTTTCGATCAGGCACTCCAATATGTCGTCGAGCACCGGATAGGGCGGCAGCGAATCCTGGTCCGTCTGGTTCTCTCGCAGTTCCGCCGAGGGCGCCTTGTCGATGATGTTGGTCGGGATCACCTCGCCGGACGGACCGAGCGCACCCGGCGGCACATGCGCGTTGCGCCAGCGCGACAGCGCATAGACCTGCATCTTGTAGAGGTCCTTGATCGGATTGAAGCCGCCATTCATGTCGCCATAGAGCGTCGCGTAGCCGACCGACATCTCGCTTTTGTTGCCGGTGGTGACCACCATCGAGCCGAACTTGTTGGAAATCGCCATCAGGATGGTGCCGCGGGCCCGGCTCTGCAGGTTTTCCTCGGTGATGCCTTCCTTCGTGCCCTCGAAAAGCTGTGTCAACGTGTGCAGGAAACCCTCGACCGGCTCGAAGATCGGCACGATGTCGTAGCGGCAGCCGAGCGCGCGGGCGCAGTCCTCGGCATCCTTGAGCGAGTCCTTCGAAGTGTAGCGGTAAGGCATCATCACGGCGCGCAGCCGTTCCTCGCCGAGCGCATCGACGGCAAGTGCCGCGCAGATCGCCGAATCGATGCCGCCGGAGAGGCCGAGCACGACATTCTTGAAGCCGTTCTTGTTGACGTAATCGCGCAGGCCCAACATGCAGGCGCGGTAGTCGGCCTCCTCCTTCTCCGGGATTTTCGACATCGGTCCGTCAGAGCAGACCCAGATGTCATTCTTTCGCTTCCAGGTGGTGACGTTGACCGTCTCCTCGAACTGGCTCATCTGGAAGGCCAGCGTCTTGTCAGAACCTATGGCAAACGATGCGCCATCGAAAACCAGCTCGTCCTGGCCGCCAAGCTGGTTGGCATAGATAATCGGCAGTCCGCATTCGATGACCTGGCGGATGACGATCTGGTGGCGGACGTCGACCTTGCCGCGGTAATAGGGCGAGCCGTTCGGGACCAGCAGGATTTCCGCGCCGCTTTCGGCCAGCGTCTCGCAGACGGCAACCTCGCCCCAGATATCTTCGCAGATCGGCACTCCCACGCGCACGCCGCGGAAATTGACCGGCCCCTGGATCTCGGGGCCGGCCTGGAAGACGCGCTTCTCGTCGAACTCACCGTAATTCGGCAGATCAAGCTTGTAGCGTTCGGCAAGGATCTTGCCGCCATCGGCAAAGATGATCGAATTGTGCGTGCCGGTCTTGCGCTTCAACGGCGTGCCGATGACGAAACCCGGGCCGCCGTCGGCGGTATCGCCGGCGAAATCCTCCGCCGCCCGCTCGCAGGCCTTCAGGAAGGCGGGTTTCAGCACCAGATCCTCAGGCGGATAGCCGGCAAGGAAAAGCTCGGTAAACAGCACGAGGTCGGCGCCTTGGCGGGCGGCATCCGCCCTCGCCTCGCGTGCCTTGGCAAGATTGCCGGCGACGTCGCCGACCGTCGGATTGAGCTGGGCGACGGCGATGCGCAATATGTCTGGAGCGGTCTTTTCTGTCATGCCCGTGGGTTTAGCGCGGCAAAATTCGTCGAGCAATGGCGTTCGTTTGGACCAAACAGTCGATCCTATTCGCCCATATATTCGCGCAAGGCTTCCGGCGGATGGTTCTCGCCGATCGACATTGCCAGAATGCGCGAAATGTGCCGGCGCGGCAGCCCGGTTTCCGCCGCCCAGGCGTTTATCTGCACTTGGATCTTGCCCAAATCCTTCTTCGATGTCGGGCTCTGCGCGAGGTCGAGCCCGGCGTCGCGCAGCGCTGCCGCCATGTCGGCCGAGACGATGAAGGCGTCCCACTCCAGCCAGCGCAGAAAATACTGGCCGGTATTGCCGCCGAGCCGGCTGCCATGCTTGCCGAGATAGGCCATCAATCCGACCTGGTCATCCGCCGGCCAATTGCCCAGGAACTTGCCGAAGCTGCCATGCTCCTTCGACACGCGCTCGACGAAGGCTGCGTTGTCACGTACGGATTTGATCTTCTGCGGATTGCGGACGATGCGCTTGTCGGCTGTGAGATCGTGCCAGAAATCGTCAGGCTGGAACAGCAGCCGCTTCGGCTCGAAGCCAAGAAATGCTTCCTCGAAACCCGGCCATTTCTGCTCGATGACGCGCCAGACAAAGCCGGCGGCAAAAACCCGCTCGGCCATGGTCGACAGGATCCGGTCGTCCGCAATCTTTGCCACCGCGGCATTGTCGGGCATAGGACCCAGCAGCGACGTCAGCGCTGCCTCACCGCCTTTGCGCTTCGCTGCACGGGCGCGAATTTTCTGAAAATCCACCATTGTTTCCTGACCCCATCGCGTCAATCTACCACTTCCCGTATGAACCGGCAGCTTCTACCTCATCGCTGACGACGGAGGCGACGATGAACAAAACGATCGAGGACCTGGCAAGCCGCTGGCTGAAGCGAAAGCCGGACGGCCTCAGCGCGCTCGAAAGCCGGGTACTGCAATCTACGCTCGAGCGCACCACGATCTCCAAGGACACCAACAAGGCCGTCGCCTTTCACCAGACGTTTGGAGATCGCCTGGCCGACACCATCGCCCGGATCGGCGGCTCGTGGTCCTTCATCCTGGCATTCATTGGCTTCCTGATCCTGTGGACGGCAGGCAATGTCTGGCTCTTGTCGCGCGCCGCCTTCGATCCCTATCCCTTCATCTTCCTCAATCTCGTGCTTTCCATGGTCGCTGCCCTGCAGGCGCCAGTGATCATGATGGCGCAGAACCGCCAGACGGAGCGCGATCGTATCGACGCCGCCCACGACTATGAGGTCAATCTCAAAGCCGAGATCGAGATCATGGCGTTGCATGAAAAGCTCGACGAACTGCGCCACAGCCAGATCATCGGCATGCGAGACGAGATCGCCCGGCTGGCCGAGCAGGTGAAGCGCATCGACGACATTCTGTCGAAGCAGCGAACGTCTTCATGACGGAAGTCATCCATCGTCTCATTGAGCAATATGGATTGGTCGCGGTTTTTCTGGGCTGCGTCGCCGAGGGCGAAAGCGCCGCAATTCTTGGCGGTTTTTTTGCGCATCAGCACGTCTTCGTCCCGTGGCAGGCGTTTCTCGCAGCCGCGCTCGGCGCCTTCGGTGGCGACACGTTCTTCTTCATCTTGGGACGGAGCTTCGCCGACCATAAATTCGTGATCAGGCTCCGAGCCCGGCCGGGCTTCAGCCACGCCTACCGCCTTGTCACCTCTCATCCCAACATTTTCGTGCTGTCGAACCGTTACATCTATGGCTTGCGACTGGTCGGCGGAGTCGCGGCCGGGCTGTCGGGCATCGCCGCGGCGCGCTTCATCATCCTCAACGCCATCTCGTCGGTAGTCTGGGCGGCACTGTTCTGCACTGTCGGTTATGTCTTCGGGCTGGGCGCGGAGCACATCGTCGGCCAGGCGCTGGCCCGCCACGAGCGGTTGCTGATCGCTCTGGCAATCGGCCTCGTTGTGGCCATCCTCGGCTGGCTCGCGGCCCATATCGTCGCCAAGAAGGAACTCCACAAGGGAAGCTGATCGTCAATCAATGCCGAGCGCACGATCACCCTTCTCGAGGATCAGCGGAATGATCAGGTCTTCCTCGTCGGCAAGATGCCGGGTCAACATGGCGATCAGCCGGCTGTTCTCGTCAGCATAGGCATCGGCGGCGAAACGCTGCTTGTCTTGGCTCTCCTGAAGCGTGCGGATGAAGGCATTTGCCGCCTCGGCATTGCGCTCCAGTCCCTCATGGATTGTGTGGTGATCGGCATCGAGAATCTCGAAGCCGCGCTTCAGACGGGTCTCGGCCCTGGCGAAGACCGGGAAATAATGATGGTCCTCGACATTGTGATGGCCGTCGAGATTGCCGAGGAAATGGTTGAGGCGCGGCGCGAACCAGCGCGCGAATTCCGGCGCGTTCAGCCTACCTTCTCGATAATCGCCGATACCATTGGTGAGCATGCCGCCAAGCTCGCGGAACATATCGTGCCGCTGCAGCCACATATTGGCCACGCCGTGGATGTTGGCATGCGCCTGCCAGACCTCGCGTGGAAATTTTTCAACCAGCCAGCGAAGATCGTCCGGCAGGCCCTCACGTTCGAGCAGCAGAAATCCGGCGGTATCGGCCATATCGGTCTCCTCAGACCATGATCCCGAAAAGTGGTACCGGTTTTCGGAAAATATCATGGTCAAAACGAGAAATGCAGTGACGACATGTAGTGTCTGAAACCTCAGATCGGTACCCCGAGGATCCGCTCGATGACGGCGACGCCCCAGACGCCGGCAGCGATCACCACCGAAATCAGCACCGCCAGCGAACCGCAATCCTTGGCCAGTTGGATATCGATGTTGAATTCGCGGCTGAACGCGTCGCATGCCGCCTCGATGCCGGTGTTCAACACCTCGATCATGATCATGAGCAGCACCGCGCCGATCAGCAACGCATAGCCGCGCCACGATTCCGAAAGGAACCAGCCGAGCGGCAAGGCAAGCACGAGCAGTGTCAGCTCCAGCTGGAAGGCCTCCTCGCCGGCCGCCAGTTTGCGAAACGCCCGCACCGAATTGTAAAAAGCGTCGATCAGCCGCTGCATGCCAAAACCCTTCGGAATCACCGGCAGGGGATTAGCGCAATGGCTGGACCAAGGGAATAAGGCGACCCCTTCAAAAATCAGTCGCCTGCCACCTTGATCGACGGTGTCGACTTCTCGAACTGCGGCAGCCCGTCATCGATGGCGTAATAATCGCCCTTGTCGCCGACGAAGATATGGCATTCTCCTTGAAGCCCGGTTGGCGCGTCGAACAGCCCTGCCATGACCGAAACATAGCCCTCATCGCTCGGCTTCCAGAACAGCAGAGAGCCGCATGTCTTGCAGAAGCCGCGTCTGGCGAACGGAGAAGCCTCGTACCAGGTGATGCTCTCCGCGCCGGTGATTGTGATGTCGCGGTCGGCAACATTGGTCGCCGAATAAAAATGCCCGCTCTGCTTCCGGCACTGCGAGCAATGGCAGTAGACGACACCGCGTAGCGGTCCTCGTGTCTGGAATCGCACTGCCCCGCACAAGCATGATCCGGTGTGACTGTCAGCCATGTCGGCCTCCCGATGCAATTGCCATCGCCTGGCAGGATTCCAGTTTTGCGCGCGTTAGGCACGAGCAAATGCGACACCGGCGGGATTGAATAGAAAAAGCGCCGGTTTTCGCCCGGCGCTTCTTCAATGACATCACAGTTCAGATCGTATCAGCCGTTGACGGCCTGCTTGTGCTGCACCGGATGGGTCTTCTTGAGCAGATCGGAGACCAGGAACGCCAACTCGATCGCCTGGTCAGCGTTGAGGCGCGGATCGCAATGGGTGTGGTAGCGATCCTGCAGCTCTTCGGCGGTGATGGCGCGGGCGCCACCGGTGCATTCCGTGACGTTCTTGCCGGTCATCTCGACATGGATGCCGCCCGGATGCGTGCCTTCGGCGCGGTGCACCTCGAAGAAGGTCTGCACTTCCTTCAGGATGCGGTCGAACGGCCGTGTCTTGTAGCCGGCGGCCTCGATGGTGTTGCCATGCATCGGGTCCGACGACCACACCACGCTGCGGCCTTCCTTCTGCACCGCGCGCACCAGCTTCGGCAAATGATCGGCGACCTTTTCGGAACCGAAGCGCGCGATCAGCGTCAGCCGTCCCGGCTCGTTCTCCGGATTGAGCAGGTCGATGAGCTGCAAGAGGCCATCCGGCGACAGCGACGGACCACATTTCAGGCCGAGCGGGTTCTTGATGCCACGGCAGTATTCGACATGGGCATGGTCGGGCTGGCGCGTGCGATCGCCGATCCAGATCATGTGGCCAGAGGTGGCGTACCAGTCGCCCGAAGTCGAATCGACGCGAGTCAGTGCCTCTTCATAACCGAGCAGCAGCGCCTCATGACTGGTATAAAAGTCGGTCTCGCGCAGCGCGTAATTGGTCTCCGAGGTGATGCCGACGGCCTTCATGAAGTCCATCGTCTCGGTGATGCGGTTGGCGAGCGACTCGTATTTCTCCCCCTGCGGGCTGTCGGACACGAAGCCAAGCATCCATTGATGCACGTTCTCCAGGCTGGCGTAGCCACCTTGGGCGAAGGCACGCAAAAGGTTGAGCGTCGCCGCCGACTGGCGGTACGCCATCTCCTGTCTTGCAGGATCGGGAATGCGCGACTTGGCGTCGAACTCGATGCCGTTAATGATGTCGCCGCGATAGCTCGGCAGCGTCACGCCGCCCTTGGTCTCATTGTCGGATGAGCGCGGCTTGGCGAACTGGCCGGCGACACGGCCGACCTTCACCACCGGCTGGGCGCCGGCGAAGGTCAGCACCACCGACATCTGCAAGAAGACGCGGAAGAAGTCGCGGATATTGTCGGCGCCGTGCTCGGCGAAGCTCTCGGCGCAATCGCCGCCCTGCAGAAGGAATGCGTCACCGGCAGCGACGGCTGCAAGCTGCTTCTTCAGCTTGCGTGCCTCACCTGCAAAAACCAACGGCGGAAACGTGGCAAGCTGGGCTTCCGTGTTCCTCAGCGCGGCAAGGTCCGGATAGGCTGGAACCTGCTGGATCGGCTTAGCTCTCCACGAATTCGGCGACCATTTCGTCATCGAAGCACCTAACGCTCTTTCACACGGACGCCATCGCCCGCCAATCCGCCCCATATGGGGTCGCGGCTCCATACACGAAGCCGATTTCCTATTCTAGACCGGAAGTGGTCGCGTGGCGAATGAGCACGGCACTGCGAAAGTGCCGGTGCGGCTGTGCCCAGAGCACCAGCGACGCGCTGCTACGCCGCCTTCTCCACCAGCCGCGCCAGCTGCGTCATGACAACCGCTGAGCCAGCCAGCCGCTTCTCGGGCGTCGCCCAGTCACGGCTGAAGACGACGCTCTGGTCGGGTCGGATCTTGGCCAGCGAGCCTTGTTCGCCGATGAGCTTGACCAGCCCGACCGGATTGGGGAATTCCCGCTTGCGGAAATGGATGACGACGCCTTTCGGCCCGGCGTCGAGCTTCTCCACGTTGGCCTTGCGGCAAAGCGCCTTGATGAAGACGATCTTCAACAGATGCTTTACCTCTTCCGGCAGCGGCCCGAACCGGTCGATCAGCTCGGCGCCGAAAGCATCGATCTCTTCCGTATTTTCGAGATCGCCAAGACGGCGATAGAGCGCCAGCCTGAGCTGCAGATCCGGGACGTAGCTTTCCGGGATCATCACCGCCGTGCCGACGGCGATCTGCGGCGACCAGCCGCCGTCCTGCACCTCGCCGGAATCCTTCACTTCGGCCACCGCCTCCTCCAGCATCTGCTGGTAGAGCTCGAAACCGACCTCCTTGATGTGGCCCGACTGCTCTTCGCCAAGCAGATTGCCGGCGCCGCGGATGTCGAGGTCGTGGCTGGCCAGCTGGAAACCGGCGCCTAGCGTATCGAGCGACTGCAGCACTTTCAGCCGACGCTCGGCTGTATCGGTTAGCTTGCGGTTGGCGGGCAGCGTGAACAGCGCATAGGCGCGCACCTTCGAACGGCCGACGCGGCCACGCAACTGATAGAGCTGCGACAGGCCGAACATGTCGGCGCGATGCACGATCAGCGTGTTGGCGGTCGGTATATCGAGGCCGGATTCGACGATTGTGGTCGACAAAAGCACGTCGTACTGGCCGTCATAAAAGGCATTCATGATATCGTCGAGCTCGCGGGGCGGCATCTGGCCATGGGCCACCGCCACTTTCAGCTCAGGTACAGATTCGCGCAGAAAATCATGGATTTCCGCGAGATCGCTGATGCGCGGTACGACGTAGAAGGAATGGCCGCCGCGGTAGCGTTCTCTGAGCAGCGTCTCGCGGATGACCAGCGGATCGAAGGGCGAGATGAAGGTGCGCACCGCCAGGCGGTCGACCGGCGGCGTAGCGATCAGCGACAACTCGCGCACGCCGGTCAAGGCAAGCTGCAGCGTGCGTGGGATCGGCGTCGCCGACAAAGTCAGAACGTGGACGTCGGTCTTGAGATCCTTCAGCCGCTCCTTGTGCTTGACGCCGAAATGCTGCTCCTCATCGATGATCAGCAGACCAAGATTCTTGAACGAGATCGAGGAGCCGAGCAGTGCATGCGTGCCGACGACGATATCGATCTGGCCTTCGGCGATGCCCTTCTTGGTCTCCGCCAATTCCTTGGCGCCGACCAGCCGCGAGGCCTGGGCGACGCGGATCGGCAGGCCGGAGAAGCGCTGCGAGAAGGTCTTGAAATGCTGGCGCGACAACAATGTCGTCGGCACCACTATGGCCACCTGAAAGCCTTCCATCGCCCCAATGAAGGCGGCGCGAAGTGCAACTTCGGTCTTGCCGAAGCCGACATCGCCGCAGATCAGCCGGTCCATCGGCTTTCCGGCGCCTAGATCATCCATGACCGAATCGATCGCCGTCTGCTGGTCATCGGTCTCCTCATAGGGAAAACGCGCTGCAAACTCGCCATAGAGGCCTTCCGCCGGCACCAACGCCGGCGCGGCCCGCATCTGTCGCTCGGCCGCGATGCGGATCAGTTGCCCGGCCATGTCGAGCAGGCGCTTCTTCAGCCGCGCCTTGCGCGATTGCCAGGCGCCGCCGCCAAGCTTGTCGAGCGTCGCCTCGGCCGAATCCGAGCCATAGCGCGACAGCAGCTCGATGTTTTCCACCGGCAAGAATAGCCGATCGTCGCCGGCATAGTGGATTTCGAGGCAATCGTGCGGCGCACCGACCGCCTCGATGGTGCGCAGCCCGATGAAGCGGCCAATGCCATGGTCGGCATGGACGACGATATCGCCTGAAGACAATGCCGAAGCCTCGGCGATGAAGTCGGACGCGCGCTTCTTGCGCTTCGAGCGCCGGATCAGCCGGTCGCCGAGAATGTCCTGCTCGGCGACGACGACCAGTTTCTCAGTCTCGAAGCCGGATTCGAGCGGCAGCACGGCCAGTCCCGCCTGCCCTGGCTCAAGCCTTTCGGCTTCGGCAAGCGTCGCCACCGGCTTCAGATTGCCAAGGTGATGCTCGACCAGGATCTGGCCGAGCCGGTCGAGCGAACCTTCAGTCCAGCCGGCGACGACGACACGGCGGCGTCCAGCGCGCTCGTCGGAAATGTGTTTTACGACGACGTCGAAAACGTTGGCGTTAGGATCGGCGCGTTCCTCGACGAAGCTGCGGCCGTGGCGCGAGCCGGCATGGAACACCTTTTTCGCGCCGGCATCGGGCGCGTCGAAGGCCGTGAAATCTATCGCCTCGCGCGGGCCAAGCGAGGCAATCAGGTTCTCGGGCGACAGATAGAGCAGATCCGGCGGCACCGGCTTGTAGGGCACCGCGTCCTTCAAGGCGCCGTCGGCCTGCTTCTTGCGCGCTTCGTAGTGGTCGAGGATCAGAGTGTGGCGCTCGGCCAGTGCCTCATGCGCCAGATGGTCGAAAACCACAGGCGCATCGGGCAGGTAGTCGAAGACGGTTTCCAGCCGCTCATAGAAGAACGGCAGCCAGTGCTCCATGCCGGCAAACCGCCTGCCCTCGCTGACCGCCGCATAGAGCCCATCGTCGCGGGAGGGCGCGCCAAAGGCTTCGATGTAGGCGCGGCGGAAGCGGCTGATGGTTTCCGGCGTCAGCGCCACCTCGCTCATCGCCTGCAGCGCCATCGATTTGCGTTGGCCGATGGTGCGCTGGGTTGCGGTGTCGAAGACGCGGATCGATTCCAGCGTATCGCCGAAGAAATCGAGGCGCAGTGCCTCCGTCCAGCCGGGCGCGAAGAGATCGAGAATGCCGCCGCGCACCGCAAATTCGCCGATGCCGCGCACTGTCGGCACTCGCTCGAAGCCGGAATTCTCCAGCCGCGACACCAGCACGTTCATGTCTATCTGGTTGCCGGGTTTGGCGTGGAAGGTCTGCGCCTCGACGAGTTCAGCCGGCGGAATGCGTTGCAACAGCGCATTCGCAGTGGTGAGGACGACGGCGCGGTGCGGCTTCTTCGCCAGCGCAATCATTGCGGCCAGTGCATCGAGCCGCCTTGCGGCGGCATCGGCGCCGGGCGAGACGCGGTCGTAAGGCAGGCAGTCCCAGGCCGGCAGTTCCAGCACCGGCAGGCCCGGCGCCGCAAAGGCAAGCGCCTCGACGATCGCCGGCAGACGCTGGCCGTCGCGCGCCACGAACAGCACCGGCTTGTCGGGGGCGATCTCGTGCGCAGCCTGCACCAGCGCAAAGGCTTCGTAGCCGTCGGCGACGCCATCGACGATGAACTGGCCGGCGCGGCCTTTCGGCAGACCGATCGTAGGGATAAGGCTCATGGCTACACGTTGTTCAGAAGGTCATCTCCCGGCGCGAAGCCAGGATTTTTTGCAGGACGGCACAGTCGATATCCGCCGGAACCGGGCGTTCGCCAGTGACGAGAGGCAGGAATTCGGTGTCGGGAATGTCGAGGAGCCTCTCATATTGGTCGATCTCGTCGTCGGTCAAGGCGCCGATCTCGGCGTCGGCGAAGCTGCCGAGTATAAGGTCCATCTCGCGCATGCCGCGGTGCCACGAACGAAACAGAAGCTTGCGGCGGCGGGCATCGAGCCCCTCGCTTGATCGTTTCGTTCCGGTCATCTTGCAACATCCTTGCCCAGGCGGCGCATATAGCGTGGATAGAAGGCGGTGTCAGCCTTGCGCTACAGTCGCCGCAACATAAGCTGACATCATGCGTCCCTCCCTCCTCGATCCGCTGTTTGTCCCGATCACCTCGCTTGCCGGGGTCGGGCCAAAAGTTGGCGCCCTGATCGAAAAAGTCGTAGCAGCCGACCTCGGCGACCGGGCCGCGCGCGCCGGGGATCTCTTGTTCGTGCTGCCGCATACCGTCATCGATCGCCGCAACCGGCCTGGCATCGCCGGCTCGGCGGAAGGCGCCATCGTTACGCTCGACGTCCGCATCGACCGCCACCAGCCGCCGCCGCGCGGCAACAGGTCGGTACCCTACCGGGTCTACGCCCATGACGACACCGGCGAAATCGCGCTGACCTTCTTCCATGCCCATGCCGCCTATCTCGAAAAGGCGATGCCCGTAGGCGAGCATGTCGTCGTCTCCGGCCGCATGGAATGGTTCAACGGCCGCCCGACCATGGTTCACCCCGACCATATCGCACTTGCCGGCGACGCGGAAAACCTGCCGCTGGTCGAGCCGGTCTATCCGCTGACCGCCGGGCTCTCGGGCAAGGTGCTGCGCCGGGCCATCGGCCAGGCGCTGGCCCGCCTGCCGGTGCTGCCCGAATGGCAGGACGGTGAGTTCCGGCGCCGCCATGCCTTTCCTGCTTTCAGCGATGCGCTCAACCGCATCCACAATCCTGCCGACCCGATCGACGTCTCTGTCGACGGCGCAGCGTGGCGGCGCCTTGCCTATGACGAGTTCTTGGCCGGCCAGGTATCGCTGGCGCTGGTGCGGGCCAAGGTCCGCCGATTATCTGGCCGGCCACTTGTCGGCGACGGCCGCATAGTCGAACAACTGCGCGTGGCACTCCCCTATTCGCTGACCATGTCGCAGGAAATGGCGCTTGCCGAAATCAACGCCGATCTCGGTGACCCCGAACGCATGCTGCGCCTTTTGCAGGGCGATGTCGGCTCAGGCAAGACGGTGGTCGCGCTGCTTGCCATGGCGCGTGCCGTCGAGGCCGGCGGCCAGGCGGCATTGATGGCGCCGACCGAAATCCTGGCGCGCCAGCATCTGGCAACGATTGCGCCGTTGGCGGAACGGGCCGGCCTGCGTGTCGCCGTCCTCACAGGTCGCGAAAAGGGCCGCGAGCGTGCCGACACGCTGACCGGGCTGGCCAATGGTGACATCGACATTGTCGTCGGCACCCATGCGCTGTTCCAGGAAACGGTGACGTTCCGTGACCTCGTGTTCGCCGTCGTCGACGAGCAGCACCGTTTCGGTGTCCACCAGCGCCTTGCGATCACCGCCAAGGGCGACGCGCCCGACATGCTGGTGATGACGGCAACGCCGATACCGCGGACGCTGGTGCTGACTGCATTCGGCGACATGGATGTGTCGAAGCTGACGGAAAAGCCGGCCGGCCGCCAGCCGATCCGCACCGTCACCTTGCCGCTTGAACGGCTCGACGAACTGATCGGACGCATGCTCGACGCCGTCGCCGATGGCCAGAAAATCTACTGGATCTGTCCGCTGGTCGAGGAATCCGAGGAGATCAAGCTGATGTCGGCCGAGGACCGTTTTGCCTCGCTGAAGCCGCTGTTCGGCGACCGCGTCGGCCTGGTGCATGGTCGCATGAAAGGCGCCGACAAGGACGAGGCGATGCGCGCCTTTAAGCAGGGCGACACCCGTATCCTGATCGCCACCACCGTCATCGAGGTCGGCGTCGATGTGGCGGACGCGACAATCATGGTCATCGAGCATGCCGAGCGTTTTGGCCTCGCCCAACTGCACCAATTGCGCGGCCGGGTCGGGCGTGGCGACAAGCCTTCATCGTGCGTGCTGCTCTACAAGGATCCGCTCGGCGAGACGGCAAAACGCCGTTTGTCGGTAATGCGCGAGACCGAGGACGGCTTCCGTATCGCCGAAGAGGATCTGAAGCTGCGCGGCGAAGGCGAGTTGCTCGGCACCCGCCAGTCCGGCACGCCGGGCTTCCAGGTGGCGCGCATCGAGGCGCATGCCGACCTGCTCGAGGCCGCTCGCGACGATGCGCGGCTGATCCTGTCGCGCGATCCGGAATTGCAGTCCGAACGCGGCACGGCGCTGCGCCTGTTGCTCTATCTGTTCGGCCGCGACGAGGCCGTGCGGCTCCTGCGTGCCGGCTGAGGCATCGTGTCGAGCGGAGGATTGGCAAGCGCGCCGTGGATCTGCTCGCCGTTCACCGTCACCATTTTGACCGCCGGCGCCACCAAGCCGGCCGACACGATCAGCTTGGCTCCGTCCTCGATTGTCATGTCGAGCAGCACAATGTCGGATTTCGGCACATACATCAGAAAGCCCGTCGTCGGGTTGGGCGTACATGGCATGAATACGGCAATCAGCGGATCGCCTTCCCGGTCGAGCTTCTGGTTGATCTCGGTTTCCTTCTCGCTGGCGACGAAGACCAGCGACCAGACCCCTTTGCGCGGATATTCGACCAACCCGACCTGGCGGAACATGTCGCCCTTGTTCGACAGCACGGTCTCGAAAATCTGCTTCAGCGAACGGTAGATGCCGCGCACCAGCGGCATGCGGCCAAGCAGGCGCTCGCCGAAGTTGACGATGGCGCGGCCAACGATATTGGCGGTCATAAAGCCGATGAAGGTGATGAGGATCAAGGCAACGATCAGCCCAAAACCCGGCACTGGAAACGGGAGGTACGTGTCCGGATTGTAGCGTACCGGAATGTAGGGTTTCACCCAGGAATCGACCCAGCCGATCAGCGACCAGGCAATGTAGGCAGTAATCGCCAGCGGCGCGCAAACGACGAAGCCGGTCAGGAAATAGTTTCTCAGCCGGGTCATGCCTGAGGTCTTGAGAGCATCCGACATGGTTCACCGCAGCGTGTGTTTGCAGCGCGACACTACTGAACCCCAAGGCGCTTTGGAATGGCGAAGTTTTTAAAAGATCAACTATGCCGCGGCTTCCAGCGGTTCGATCTTCTCGAGCTCCGGTGCGAGTTTCTTCGCCTCGGTTTCAAGTTCATAAGCCTGCTGAAAATTCATCCAGAATTCCGGCGTGGTGTTGAAGAACCTGGCGAGGCGAAGCGCGGTATCAGGAGTCAGGCCGATCTCTTCCTTGGCAATGCGTTCGATACGGGTACGAGGAAGATTGAGCTTCTTCGCCAGCGCACCGGCACTCATACCGAGCGGGACGAGATATTCCTCGCGCAGGAACTCTCCGGGGTGAATTGGACGAACGAACTTGAGCATGGTTCAGAGACCTCAAGGGTTTAGGGCAAGTGCCCGCTCAATGGTAGTCGACGATCTCCACCTCTTCGGCGCCAGCGTTGGTCCATTTGAAGCAGATACGCCATTGGTCGTTGATACGAATTGAATGCTGCCCAGCTCTGCTCCCTTTCAGGGCTTCAAGGCGATTTCCGGGTGGCGATCGAAGGTCGTTCAATTGTGCGGCGTTTTCGTTCGCTCGAAGACGACGTTCGCCGCGGGCAACCAGATCCGGTGGAAAACCTTTCGGTGCCTTCCCCTCGGCAACCGCTTCCACCGCTTTGCCTTTGAACGAAACGATCAACTTCTGCCCTCGTCTTGTATCATACATTGATACAAGACAGGGTGCAAGAAATATGTATCAATAACTGATACTAAATTGTCGTTGGACCCTATCGGTAGCCGTTTGGAACCGATCATTCCACCGTTACCGATTTCGCCAGGTTGCGAGGCTGGTCGACATCCGTGCCCATGAACACGGCGGTGAAATAGGCGAGCATCTGGATCGGCAGCGCGTAGATGATCGGCGAGATGATTTCCGGCACGTCCGGCAAAACGATCGTCTCCATCGTCTTCACCGTAGCGTGTGCGGCGCCCTTGCTGTCGGTGATCAGGATGATCTTGCCGCCGCGTGCCGCGACCTCCTGCATGTTCGACACGGTCTTTTCGAAGATGCGGTCATGCGGCGCGATGACGATGACGGGCATGTTCTCGTCGATCAGCGCGATCGGGCCGTGTTTCAACTCGCCGGCAGCATAGCCTTCGGCATGGATGTAGGAGATCTCCTTGAGCTTCAGCGCACCTTCCATGGCCAGCGGAAAATTGGTGTCGCGGCCGAGATAAAGCACATTCTTGTAGTGCGAGAGGTCGCGCGCGACCTTTTCGATCTGCCCGTCGAGCTTTAGCACCTGGTTCGCATAACGCGGCGCTTCCGACAGCTCGCGTATCAGCGTTTTCTCCTGCTCCTGCGAAATCGTTCCGCGCGCCACGCCCGCCCGCACCGCCAGCGAGGCCAGCACGGAAAGTTGGCAGGTGAACGCCTTGGTCGAAGCGACGCCGATCTCCGGGCCGGCCAACGTCGGCAGGATGACGTCGGATTCGCGCGCCATGGTCGATTCGCGCACATTGACGACCGCGCCGATCTTCATGCCGGCCTTGCGGCAGTAGCGCAGCGACGCCAGCGTGTCGGCGGTCTCACCCGATTGCGAGATGAAGAAAGCGGCATCGTTCTTCGACAGCGGCATCTCGCGATAGCGGAACTCCGAAGCGACATCGATGTCGACCGGCAGCCGCGCATAGCGCTCGAACCAGTATTTGCTGATCAGCCCGGCGAGATAGGCGGTGCCGCAGGCCGAGATCGCCAGCCGGTCGATCTTGGCGAAATCGAACGGCAGGTCGAGCGGCTTCGAGACGCCGCTGACGAAATCAACATAATGCGCCAGCGTGTGCGAGATCACTTCCGGCTGCTCATGGATTTCCTTTTCCATGAAATGGCGGCGGTTGCCTTTGTCGACCATGAAGCTCGTGCTGAGCGACTGTTGGCGTTTGCGGTCGACCTTGTTGCCGCCCATGTCGAAGATATCGACCTCGTTGCGGCGCACCACCGCCCAGTCGCCGTCTTCCAGATAGGTGATCGAATTGGTGAAAGGGGCAAGCGCAATGGCGTCGGAGCCAAGGAACATCTGGCCATCGCCATGACCGACGGCGAGCGGCGGGCCGTTGCGGGCGCCGACGATCAGATCCTCGTCGCCCTTGAACATGATGGCGAGCGCAAAGGCGCCTTCCAGCCGCTTCAGCGCCTTGTGCGCCGCCTCAACCGGCTTCAGCCCCTTGGCCAGTTCGCGCGCCACCAAATGAGCGACGACTTCGGTATCGGTCTGCGAGGCGAAACTGTAGCCGTCGCGCATCAGCTCGTCGCGCAATTCGGCGAAATTCTCGATGATGCCGTTATGGACGATGGCGACGCCGTCGGAAAAATGCGGATGCGCATTGCTCTCGTTCGGAACGCCATGTGTGGCCCAGCGCGTGTGGCCGATGCCGATCATGCCGTCGAGCGGTTCGTCCTTCAGCCGGCGCTCGAGATTGACCAGCTTGCCCTCGGCGCGGCGGCGGTCAAGCCTGCCGTGCTCGATCGTGGCGACGCCGGCCGAGTCATAGCCGCGATATTCGAGCCTTTTCAGCGCATCGACGATAAGCGGCGCGACCGGCGAGTTACCGACAATTCCAACGATACCGCACATGGCGCTTGCCCCCGATTCCGACCTCAAACCCGGCGCTATTTAGAGACTGCCGGGCTGTCGCGAAAAATCACATTCCATTTCGTCCGGTATCAGCCGGACTATCCTGCACAGATGCACCATGACAGCGCGCACTTGCAATCCGGTTACTGCAATTGCTCAGTTTCTCCGCTTATGTATCCTATCTCGGCTCAACGGCTCCAGAAATCAGTCAAAGACATGATGCGGCTATGAACGAACGAATTGACACGGTGACGCTTTGGCGTCCGGTTGGGCCCCGCGAACTGGAGTTGATCCAGAGGGCAGGATGCGCGCCTTTCCTCCTCGACTTGCCGATCAGCCGATCTTCTATCCGGTCACCAGCGAGGCCTATGCCACCCAGATCGCCCGAGACTGGAATGTGCCCGCGAGCGGATCAGGTTTCGTGACGCGTTTCGAGGTGCGTCGCAGCTTTCTGGACCGTTACAGCGTCCAGCATGCCGGCAGCCGGGCGCATCTGGAATACTGGATCCCGGCCGAAGACCTGTCGGCCTTCAACGATGCAATCGTTGGCGAAATCCAGCTTGTCGCCGAGTTCCGCTAGTCTACCCTTTTTTACGGGCCGCCGCGGCCTGAGAAAAACGCTCTCGCAACTCCTTGCCCTTGCCGGCTAGAGTCCGCTGGCGGGCGCGGCCGAAGGCCAGCGCATCGTCGGGTACGCTTTCGGTGATGACGCTGCCCGAGGCGATGTAGCCGCCCTTGCCGATCGACACCGGCGCCACCAGCGAGGAGTTCGAGCCTATGAAGGCGCCCTCGCCGATATCGGTGAAGAATTTCGAATAGCCGTCATAATTGCAGGTGATGGTGCCGGCGCCGATATTGGCACCGGCGCCGATGCGGGCATCGCCGATATAGGTCAGATGGTTGACCTTCGCGCCCTCCTCGACGATCGCCTGCTTGACCTCGCAGAAATTGCCGACCTTGGCCTTGTTTCTCAGATCGGCCCCGGGCCGCAGCCGCGCGAACGGCCCGACATCGCAATTCGACGCGATGGTGGCGCCTTCGATATGGCTGAAGGCATGGATCTTGGCGCCCGTCGCGATTTTCACGCCCGGTCCGAACCAGACATTGGGCTCGACGATCGTGTCGGCACCGATCTCGGTATCGTGCGAGAAGAACACGGTTTCGGGCGCGATCAGCGTAACGCCGGAACGCATCGCCTCGCGCCGGCGGCGCGCCTGCCAGATACCTTCCGCCTGGGCAAGCTCGGCACGGTTGTTGATGCCGAGCGCGTTCTCGAAACTTGCTTCGGTGGCGACCACATCAAAACCCTGCGCAGCGGCGATCCCGACGATGTCGGTGAGATAATACTCGCCCTTGGCGTTCTTGCTGCCGACTTCATCGAGCAGCTTCAGCGCGTGCCTGCCGGCGACCGCCATCAGCCCGCCATTGCAGAAGGTGATTTTCTTCTCCTCGTCCGAGCAGTCCTTCTCCTCGCGGATGGCCACGAGCTTGCCGGCCTTTTCGATAAGCCGGCCGTAGCCCGAAGGATTTTCCGTACGGAAGCCGACCACGACGACGGCCGCACCTTCCGCCAGCTTCAGCCGCGCCGCCGCGAGCGCTTCCGGATCGATCAACGGCGTGTCGCCAAACATCACCAAGATGTCGTCATAACCTTTTGATATTGCTGCGCGTGCGGCAAGCACGGCGTGCGCGGTGCCGAGACGTTTTTCCTGAACGAAAGCCTCGGCCTTCGGCGCAAACTTGAGTGCGGCCTTGCGCATCTCATCGGCGCCATGGCCGATCACCAGCGCCAACTCGCCGCTGCCCGCGGCCTCGGCCGCCTTCACAACATGGGCAACCATCGGCAGGCCGGCGATTGTGTGCAGCACTTTCGGCACTGCACTCTTCATGCGCGTGCCTTCGCCGGCGGCGAGGATGATGGACAGGCAGGATCTCTGGCTCATGGGGACAGCAACCGTTGAAAGGGGTCTGGAATCGAAGCGTTAGCAGCACCGGCGCCATGCTGCACCAATGCGGTTAAATTCCGGTGAGACGGTGGAACCTCCAACCCGCGACACGCTCAAGCCGATCGGCTCAGGCGGCTTCCGCCTCGTTGCGTGATGCGAAACTGGAGGCTCGGCCACGGCCGTATTGCCGTGGCGAACAGTTCATGACCCGCTTGAAGGCTGTGCTGAAGGCGCTTTCGGATTCGTAGCCGAGCGAAAGCGCTATGACGGCGACGGGATCGCTGGAATTCGTCAGCCGGTCGCCGGCCAGCAGCATTCGCCACCGCGTCAAATAGTCCATCGGCGACGCGCCAACCGTCTCCTTGAATCTGAGCGCAAAGGTCGATCGCGACATGCCGGCCCGTTCCGCCAGTTCCTGTAACGTCCAGCCATGCGCCGGATCGTCATGCATGGCGCTGATCGCCGCGCCGATCTGTTTGTCCGCGAGGGCAAAGAGCCAGCCGATGCCGCCTTTCAATCCTTCCGAAAGATGCAGCCGCAGCGCCTGAACCAGCATCATGTGGGCGAGGTGCTGGATCACCAGAAAGCCGCCCGGCTGTGACTCGCGCAGCTCCTGCATCATCCGCTCCACCGACCAGCGCAGCGCCGACTGGTCCGACTCTTTGCGGATATGCACAATGGCTGGCAGCATCCGCAACAGGATGCCGGCATGATTGCCGCCAAGCGCGAAGCGGCTGCTGACCAGAAAGAAATCACCGCCGCCATTGTGGGTCACGACACCGCCGGCCCGCGCTGGCGGAAAAATCTTGACGGCTTCAACAGGCGACAAGCTCATGTCGCTTGCAAGGCGGAAAGGCCGTCCACTCGGCAGCAGGAAGCAGTCGCCCGTCTCAAGGCGCACTGCGTCGGCAACGCCCTCCACTAATAGCCAGCACCGGCCGGAGATCACCGCTCCGGTCTTGATGCTTTGCTGCTGGTCGGGGAACTGGATCGACCATTCACCACCAGCATCGAAACCGGCCGACATATAGTTTCGCGGCTTCAGCAGCGAGAGCACATCTGAAAGGGGATCCACAGGTCATTCCGGACGATTGCGAAGATAATACGGACTTTACCGCATAGATCGTATTTTCTCAAGCGCCTATCACGACACAACTGTGCCGCGAAAATGGTCGTGGTCAGAAACGAACAAGGAGAAGTCGTGATGCGTGTTTTCGTTACCGGAGCGACCGGATTCGTCGGTTCTGCCGTCGTTCAAGAACTCATCGGCGCCGGCCATCAGGTGCTCGGCCTCGCCCGCTCGGCGGCGTCGGCCAAGTCGCTTGCAGCCACCGGAGCCGAGGTGCATCGAGGTGACCTCGAAGACCTCGAAAGCCTCAGCAGGGGCGCAGCGGCAGCTGATGGAGTGATCCATACCGGCTTCAACCACGACTTCTCGAAATTCGCGCAAAATTGCGAGATGGACCGGCGCGCCATCGAGGCCTTGGGCGGTGCACTCGAAGGCTCCGAGCGGCCCCTGCTCGTCACCTCCGGAACCGCGCTCCAGGCGCGGGGCCGTATCGCGACCGAGGAAGATGCGCCTGTCCCCTCTTCCGCTTCGTATCCCCGCGCCTCCGAAGCGACAGCCGCCGCGCTGGCGGCACGCGGCGTGCGCGCGTCGGTTGTGCGCCTTCCTCCGTCGGTCCATGGCCAAGGCGACCACGCCTTCGTTCCTATTCTCATCGACCTCGCTCGCAAGAAGGGCGTGTCGGCCTATATCGGCGAAGGGCTCAATCGCTGGCCTGCCGTGCATCGGTTCGATGCCGCCCGCGTTTACCGGCTTGCGCTCGAGCATGGAGCCGATGGCGGGCGATATCACGCGATCGCCGAAGAAGGCGTGCCGTTCAAGGACATCGCCGGCGTGATCGGCCGGCGCCTGAACGTGCCGGTCGTCGCCAAGTCCGCGGAAGAAGCCGCCGATCATTTTGGCTGGTTCGCGATGTTCGCGGCGATGGATGTCCCGACCTCGAGCGAGCGGACTCGCGCGCTGCTGGGGTGGGCGCCGAGCGGACCCGGGCTCATCGCCGATATCGACCAGCCGGGCTATTTCGAAGGTGAATGGACCGCGTAGCTGCGGTGCCCTGCGCCGCAGCTACGGCCTCGCGCTTCGGCCGGGCGGCAAACCTATCCCAATTGCCCCAGCACCGGAAAATTCTCGAGCAACCAATAGGACACCGCCTGCACGCCGCCGGTCAGGAAAAACACGCCGGCGACCACCAGCAACGCGCCGATGGCCTTTTCGACGCGGCCGAGATGGACGCGGAATTTCCCGAGAAAGCGCATGAAGGCGCCTGAAAACAGCGCCGCAACGAGGAAGGGAATACCGAGGCCGAGCGAATAGGCGGCAAGCAGCAGCGCGCCCTCGCCCACCGTCTCGCGGCCGCCGGCAAGCGTCAGGATCGGCCCCAGCACCGGGCCGATACAGGGCGTCCAGCCAAAGGCGAAGGCCAGGCCCATTACGTAAGCGGCGATCAGGCTGGCCGGCTTGCCTTGTGACTGGAAGCGCGCCTCGCGTGAAAGCAAAGGGATGCGCAGTACGCCGAGGAAATTCAGCCCCATCAGGATGATCAGCACGCCGGCCGCCATTGCCAGCGGCTCCTGCCAGACCCGCAGCAGATGGCCGATGGTCGAGGCACCGGCGCCGAGCGCGACGAAGACGGTCGAGAAGCCGAGCACGAAGGCGATGGAGGAATTAACCAGCGCGCCTCGCGCACCGGCCTTTGCCGTAATGCCGGCCTCGCCGCGAAAATCGTCGACCGACACGCCGGCCATATAGCACAGGTAAGGCGGCACCAGCGGCAGCACGCAGGGGGACAGGAAGGAAATCGCTCCCGCCCCGATCGCACTGACATAGCCGACGTCCAATGCCATTTCCGTCTCCCGATGACTGCGCAGCCATATAGCCGCGACGGCGGTCGTCCGCCAATCACCATCGCGTGGCCCCATCACATTGGGTAGCAAGTCGACGCCCGCCCGGGAAGAAAGGGCAGCCAGGCAGCGTTGATCAAACGAAGCTGCGTTGTTCCGCGCGCTTTTCGAATGATCCAGGGAGAAGTCCATGAAAACGATCCCAATTGGCATGGCCGCGCTTTTGCTCGGCACTGCCGCATCCTTCGCCGCCGAGGCGTGGAAGGAAGCGGAGGTCGGCGGCACCAAGATCTACACCGACGCCAGCGGCATGACGCTCTACACCTACGACAAGGACGAGGCGGGCAAGTCGAACTGCTACGACAAATGCGCCGCCAATTGGCCGCCGCTGAAGGCTGACGCCAACGCCAAGGCCGAGGGCGAGTGGACGATCGTCGACCGCACCGACGGCACCAGGATGTGGGCCTACGAAGGTAAGCCGCTCTACACGTTCATCAAGGACAAGAAGACCGGCGACGTGACCGGCGAGGGTGTCGGCGGCGTCTGGCACATCGCCAAGGCCGACTAGGCCTTGAGCTTCTGATCGGCTGTAACAGGCGGTAACACGGTTGGTCGCTGGGAACTCGACCCAACCGCCCTGGCGGCCAGCTTTTCAGCACGGTACTTCCTTGCGACTGTCCGAGCAAAATGCCGGGCTACCGATTGCGCGCTTCACAGCATCTGTTCAAGCAGGGCTGGCGCGTGCTCGATGTTTCTCTTATATCCGCGGGAGAGTTTGTCCCGTTCTCCAGGATCAATTGCCGGGCTTGTCCAGTGATAGGCTGGCCATTTCCCTTATCCAGGATTGCGGAAAATCGCATGGCGCCGTTAGGTTGCACATTCGGTACAGGGCCGCATTTTGACTGCTTGGCCTTGACCGGATGCAAAAGCGCGGCCATGTGAGCGACACATTGAACGAGATTTCGTCGCGCGCAGCGGAATTCTTCTGCCGCATCACAACTGATATGAGACCGTATGGACGTCGTCGTCGTCGAATCGCCGGCCAAGGCGAAGACAATCAACAAATATCTCGGCAAGAACTACAAGGTTCTGGCCTCGTTCGGCCATGTCCGCGATCTGCCGGCCAAGGATGGCTCGGTGCGTCCGGATGAGGACTTTGCCATGTCCTGGGCCGTCGACACCGCGTCTGGAAAGCGTCTCGCCGATATTGCCAAGGCGGTCAAGGACGCCGACGGGCTGATCCTCGCCACCGATCCGGACCGCGAGGGCGAAGCGATCTCCTGGCATGTCCTGGAAGTGCTGAAGCAAAAGCGCGCGTTGAAGGACAAGCCGGTCAGCCGCGTCGTCTTCAACGCCATCACCAAGGCGTCCGTGCTGGAGGCGATGGCCAATCCGCGCCAGATCGACGCGCCGCTGGTCGATGCCTATCTCGCCCGCCGCGCGCTCGACTATCTGGTCGGCTTCACGCTGTCGCCCGTGCTGTGGCGCAAGCTGCCCGGCGCCCGCTCCGCCGGCCGCGTCCAGTCGGTGGCGCTGCGTCTGGTCTGCGACCGCGAATCCGAGATCGAGCGCTTCATCCGCGAGGAATACTGGCAGGTCGCCGCCATTCTCGGTACGCCGCGCAAGGAAAATTTCGAGGCGCGGCTGACCGCCTTCGAGCGCAAGAAGCTGCAAAAGCTCGACATTTCCAACAAGGCGCAGGCCGACGACATCAAAGCGATGCTCGAAGGCGCCAGCTTCAAGGCGGCGTCTGTCGAAGCGAAGCCGACCAAGCGCAATCCCGGGCCGCCCTTCACCACCTCGACGCTGCAGCAGGCAGCCTCATCGGGTCTCGGCTTTTCGGCCAATCGCACCATGCAGGTGGCGCAGCGGCTCTATGAGGGCATGGAGATCGGCGGTGAGACCACCGGCCTGATCACCTATATGCGGACCGATGGCGTGCAGATGGCACCGGAGGCGATCTCTGCCGCACGCGATGCGATTGCCAAGGAATTCGGCCCTAAATACCTGCCTGAAAAGCCGCGCTACTATTCCGCCAAGGCCAAGAATGCCCAGGAGGCGCACGAAGCGATCCGTCCGACCGATTTCATGCGCACGCCGGCTTCCGTCAAGCAGTATCTCGACGCCGACCAGGCGCGGCTTTACGAGATGATCTGGAAACGCGCCATCGCCAGCCAGATGCAGCCGGCCGAGATAGAGCGCACCACGGTCGAGATAGAGGCAGTCAACGGCCCGCGCACCGCCGAGCTTCGCGCTGTAGGCTCGGTTGTTCGCTTCGACGGCTTCCTTGCCGCTTACATCGAGCAGAAGGAAGAAGATTCGGAAGACGAGGAAAGCCGCCGCCTGCCCGAGATCCGTGCCGGCGAGCAGCTCACACGCGAGGCGATCAACGCCACCCAGCACACCACCGAGCCGCCGCCGCGTTATTCGGAAGCTTCGCTGATCAAGAAGCTGGAAGAGTTGGGCATCGGCCGGCCGTCGACTTATACGGCGATCCTGAAGACGCTCGAGGATCGTGACTATGTCACCATCGACAAGCGCAAGCTGGTGCCGCAGGCAAAGGGCCGGCTATTGTCGGCCTTCCTCGAAAGCTTCTTCGAGCGTTATGTCGAGTACGACTTCACCGCTTCGCTGGAGGAAAAGCTCGACGAGATTTCCGACGGCAAGCTCGCATGGAAGGACGTGCTGCGCGATTTCTGGAAGGATTTTTCCGGCGCCGTCGCCGACATCAAGGAGTTGCGCGTCACCGACGTCCTCGATGCATTGAACGAGGAACTGGCGCCGCTGGTCTTTCCCGCGCGCGAAGACGGTTCGAACCCGCGTATCTGTCCGAAATGCGGCACCGGCAACCTGTCGCTGAAGCTCGGCAAGTTCGGCGCCTTCGTCGGCTGTTCGAACTATCCCGAATGCTCCTTCACCCGCCAGCTCGGCGACGCCGCCAATCCCAATGGCGAGAACGGCGGTGGTGAAGACGGCACCAAAGTGCTCGGCAAGGACCCCTATACCGCCGAGGAGATCACGCTGCGCAATGGCCGGTTCGGCCCCTATATCCAGCGCGGCGACGGCAAGGATGCCAAGCGTTCCAGTCTGCCCAAGGGCTGGACGGTCGATTCGATCGATCACGAAAAGGCGCTCGCCTTGTTGTCGCTGCCGCGCGACGTCGGCAAGCATCCGGAATCCGGCAAGATGATTTCGGCCGGGCTGGGGCGCTACGGGCCGTTCGTGCTGCATGACGGCACCTACGCCAATCTCGACAGCATCGAGGACGTGTTCTCGATCGGCCTCAATCGCGCCGTCTCGGTGATCGCCGAGAAGCAATTGAAGGGCAAAGGCGGCCGCAATGGCGGCACAGCCGCTGCGCTCAAGGAACTGGGCGAGCATCCTGCCGGCGGCGGCAAGATAGTCGTGCGCGACGGCAAATACGGGCCTTATGTGAATTTCGGCAAGGTCAATGCGACGCTGCCGAAGGGCAAGGATCCGCAATCGGTGACGATCGAGGATGCGGTGGCGCTCATTGCGGAAAAGGAAGCCAAGGGCGGCAACGGCGCCAGGAAGCCCTTCCGCAAAGCGGCCGCGCCTGCGAAGAAACCGGCTGCGGCCAAAAAACCGGCGGCCAGGAAAAAGGGATAGGACGGATTGGCGCGCAAAGTCTCCGGAAGAAGCCACGGCGATCTGCGCACCGCCGATACCCGTGCCAAGGTCAGGGACAATTACCGGCCTTCACGCGACGAGATACTGCGTTACATCGCCGAAAATCCGGACCGCGCCGGAAAACGCGACATCGCCAAGGCGTTTGCGCTACGCGGCGAAGACCGTATCTGGCTGAAGGACGTCTTGCGCGACCTGCAGGATGAAGGCCTGCTGACCAAGGAGCGCAAGCGGCTTGCCCGTGTCGGCGCCCTGCCCCACGTCGCGGTGCTCGACATCTTCGGCCGTGACGCCGACGGTGTGCTGCTGGCGCACCCGACCGAAGCGATCGGCAATGGCGAACCTCCGGTCATAGCGATCCGCGTGTCGCGCGGCGGCAATGGCCCGACGCCGGGCATCGGCGACCGCGTGCTGGCCAAGACCTTTCCGACCGACGATCCGGCAGGCCCGGCCTATACCGGCCGGGTGATGAAGATATTCGAGAAGCGCACCGATGCGGTTCTCGGCGTTTTCCGTGTGCTGAAGGACGGCACGTTCCGCATCGAGCCGGTGGAAAGGCGTCAGCCGGAGCTGGTCGTCGACAAGGAATTCCAGAACGGCGCCAAGAACGGCGACCTGGTCGAGGTCGAGCCGGCGCGGGCCTCGCGCTACGGGCTGCCGCGAGCCAAGGTTCTGGCGGTGTTGGGGTCGCTGACCAGCGAAAAGGCGGTCTCGATGATCGCCATCCACGCACACGACATTCCGCATATTTTCCCCGCCGACGTTATCGCCGAGGCGGAGGCGGTCAAGCCGGCGACGCTTGCCGGCCGCGAGGATTGGCGCGAGCTGCCGCTGCTCACCATCGATCCGGCCGACGCCAAGGATCATGACGACGCGGTGTTCGCTATGCCCGACACCGACGAGAAGAACGCCGGCGGCGTGGTTGTCACCGTCGCCATTGCGGATGTCGCTGCATACGTGCGCTATGCCACGGCGCTCGATCGCGAAGCGCTGAAGCGCGGCAATTCGGTCTATTTCCCCGACCGCGTCGTGCCGATGCTGCCGGAGCGCATCTCGAACGACCTCTGTTCACTGCGCGAAGGCCAGGATCGTCCGGCGATAGCGGTGCGGATGACTTTCTCGGCCGATGGCCACAAACTCAGACACTCCTTCCATCGCGTCATGATGAAGTCGGCGGCGAAACTCGCCTATCAGCAGGCGCAAGCGGCGATCGACGGCGCACCGGATGACACGACTGGCCCGATCCTCGATACGGTGCTGAAGCCGCTATGGGACGCCTACGCGATCCTGAAGCGCGGCCGCGACACGCGCCAGCCGCTTGAGCTCGATCTGCCCGAGCGCAAGATCCTGCTCAAGCAGGACGGCACCGTCGACAAGGTCGTCGTGCCGGAGCGGCTCGACGCGCACAAGCTGATCGAAGAGTTCATGATCCAGGCCAATGTCGCCGCCGCCGAGACACTCGAGGCGAAGCGCCAGGCGCTGGTCTACCGCATCCACGATGCGCCCTCGCTCGCCAAGCAGGAATCGTTGCGTGAATTCCTGCAGACGCTCGGCATGTCGCTGGCGCGCGGCGCGCAAATGCGGCCGAACCAGTTCAACGGCATCCTCGCTCGCGTGCGCGGCGCCGACAATGAGGGGCTGGTCAACGAAGTGGTGCTGCGCTCGCAGAGCCAGGCCGAATATTCGCCCGCCAATATCGGCCATTTCGGCCTCAACCTGAAGCGCTACGCGCATTTCACCTCGCCGATCCGCAGATATGCCGACCTGATCGTGCATCGCGGGCTGATTGCCGCACTCGGCCTTGGTCCGGGGGGCCTGACGCAGGACGAGGCGGAGCGGCTGGAAGAGGTCTCGGCGCTGATTTCGGCGACCGAGCGGCGCGCGATGGCCGCCGAGCGCGACACGGTCGACCGGCTGATCGCCGCCTATCTCGCCGAGCGCATCGACGACCGTTTCGACGCCCGCATCTCGGGCGTCACCAAATCGGGCCTGTTTGTCCAATTGCCGCAGTATGGCGCGGATGGCTTCATTCCGGTTTCAACCCTGGGCGGCGACTACTATATATACGACGAAACTGCTCGATCGCTTTTCGGAGAACGCACCGGCAAGGGCTATCAGCTTGCTGATCGCGTCGAGGTTCGCCTGATCGAGGTGGCGCCGATGGCCGGCGCGATGCGTTTCGAGATGCTGACCGAGCCAAAGCCGCTGCCCGGCTCCAAACGGTCGTTCCACAAGGCCAAAGGCCGCGCCCGGGCGTCGCAATCGCGTCCAGGCTCGCGCGGCAGGAGACGGTAATGCCAACAGAACTGCAGGTGGAAGAACGGATTTTCGGCGGCGAACATCACTCGGGCCGGACCGCCCGGCCGCTATGGACGGCAATGAAGCGCGGCATGCTCGGCCGCTGCCCGCATTGCGGCGAGGGCAAGCTGTTTCGCGCCTTCGTCAAGACCGTCGACAAATGCGATCATTGCGGCGAGGAACTTCACCACCATCGCGCCGACGACCTGCCGGCCTATCTTGTGGTGGTCATTGTCGGCCACATCGTGCTCGGCGCCTTCATGGGTGTCGAAGCGACCTCGACGCTGTCGACCTGGCAGCACATCGCCATCTGGGTGCCATTGACCATCATTCTCGCCGTCGTCCTGCTGCAGCCAGTCAAGGGCGCTGTCATCGGCCTGCAATGGGCATTTTATATGCACGGCTTTGGCGGTGAAGAAGATCTGATCGAGTCGCATCCCGAGGCTTGAAACCGAGGCTGGCGCAATCGGCATGGCTGGACGCCACTTCCGCATCGGAGAAGATTCCGCTAGGTCGAGCGCATGGACGTTATGACCAAGGCGGAAATCGACAAGGTTGAGCGGATCGCGCTCGATGCCAAGCCTATACGCCCGCGCGACGCCGCGACGCTGATCCTGCTCGACCGCAAGGGCGACGAATTCCTGGTGCTGATGGGCCGGCGCCACGCCCGTCATGCCTTCATGCCGGGAAAATTCGTGTTTCCCGGCGGCCGCACAGATCCGGCCGACAGCCGCATCCCGATAGCCACCGCACTTCATCCCGAGGAAGAAGCGAGATTGACCGCTGGCATCGGCCGCACCAGCCCGGCTCGCGCCCGCGCCATTGCCTTGTCGGCAATCCGCGAAGCCTATGAGGAGGCCGGCCTGCTGATCGGTCAAAAAGGCGTGTTCGCAACCGCCAGGCGCGACTGGCAGGGCTTTGTCGAACACGGCGTCATCCCATCACTGCAAGCGCTGCGCTTCGTCGCACGCGCCATCACCCCGCCCAACCGGGTGCGCCGCTTCGATACGCGCTTTCTCGCCGCATGGCGCGACGATGTCGCCGTGCAACTGCCGGATGGCGGTCCGACCGACGAGTTGGAAGACGTCGTTTGGCTGCCGCTGGCCAAGGCCCGGCAAGCCGATATTCCAGACATCACGCGCACGGTCCTGGAGGAGCTGGAAACCCGGCTCGCCCGGGATCCGCTGCTGAGCCCCGGCGGTCCCGTGCCGTTCTACCGGCTTGTCCGCAATCGCTTCGTCCGCGAAATTCTCTAGAGCAGCCAGGCATTCCATGACAGTCGATATCCAGCCGCAGGGCAAGGAACGCGTACACTGGCTGCCGATGGTCGCGGCGATCTCGTCGATCAGCGTCGTCGGCATTGCCATCGGCCTTGGCATGCCGCTGCTCAGCGTGATCCTGGAAACGCGTGGCCATTCCGCGTCGATGATCGGTCTCAACACCGCGGTCGCCGGCCTCGCCTCTATCGCCGGCGCGCCGCTCGCCACTCCGCTTGCCATGCGGTTCGGGGTCGCCTGGACGATGCTTGCCATGATTGCGGCCGGAGCGCTGGCCTTTGTCGGTTTCCATTTCGCGCCAGCTTTCTGGATGTGGTTTCCGCTGCGCGTGCTGCTGCATATCGCGCTGACGGTGCTGTTCATCCTGTCGGAATTCTGGATCAGCACCTCGGCGCCGCCACACCGGCGCGGACTGGTCCTCGGCATCTATGCCACCGTGCTGTCTCTCGGCTTTGCCGCCGGGCCTTGGCTGTTCGCCCATCTCGGCAGCAGTGGCTTCCTGCCCTTCGGCGTTACCATCGCCTTGGTTACGCTCGCTGCCATACCGGTCCTGGCGGCACGCAACGAGAGCCCGACGATCGTCTCGGACGGCGAAACCAGCAATTTCCTGCGTTACATCTGGCTGGTGCCGACGGCAACCGCCGCCGTGCTGGTGTTCGGCGCGGTCGAGACCGGCGGCTTTGCACTGTTCCCGGTCTACGGTAGCCGCATCGGCTACTCAGAGGCGGACGCCGCCCTTTTGCTCACCATGATCGGGCTTGGCAATGTGCTGTTGCAGATCCCGATCGGCATGATCAGCGACCGCGTCAGCGACCGCCGCTATCTGCTGATGGCCTGTGCCACTGTCGGGCTTGCCGGCACGGTCTTCATGCCGTTCTTCGCGCATAACTGGCATTTGATGGCAGCGCTTCTGTTCATCTGGGGCGGTGTGGTCGCCGCTATGTATACAATCGGTCTTGCTCACCTCGGCTCCCAGCTTTCCGGCCACGAACTGGCCTCCGCCAACGCCGCCTTCGTTCTCTGCTACGGCGTCGGCATGGTGCTTGGCCCGCAGGCAATCGGCATCGGCATGGACGCTTTCGGGCCGTCGGGCTTCGGTTGGGCGCTCGGCCTGTTCTTCGCCTGCTATATCGTGCTGGTCGGCACCAGGCTGCTCCGCAAAATCCTCTGAGTCGGCCCAGCTGCCGACATCGCTCCCACTGCTGACCAACTCCTGACACAACCATGTCAGGAGGGCTCGAGTATATGCTCCCCCAAAATGCATAGCAGGGAGACCTCGGATGATCGATAGTGGCTTTGAAACGAAATCGCTGCGGATGGAATTGCTGCTGCTGGTGACCTTTCAGGCACCGGCAGCCGATGTCGACCGCATCATGGAGGCGGTGGTCGCGATCGTACCGCTCGGAATGGGCAAATATGACAGCAATGCTTTCCAGTCGGCGGACGGCATCGAACGCTACCGGCCGCTTGAAGGTGCCGCCGCTGGCGCCGAGACGGAATTGCGCAGGCGGCCAGGGACTGTCGAGGTGTCGTTCGAACTGCCTGACGACCAGAAGCTCGCCGCTCGCGTCGTCGAAGCGATTTACCAGGTTCACAGCTATCAGGAGCCGGTGATCCGCATTCAGCCACTGCTTGCCAGCCGCTCCAAGGGTCTCGACGACCGCGCCAACCCGAACCGCTGGTGGAACACGACGGGAGACTGGAAGAAGGCGTTGCAACGGGAAACCGTCGCGGCGGAGTGACCGGAACCTGGTCGTATCTCGGTTTGAATTTGGCTGTCAGGAAGCCTGCCGATGAATGATGAAGCAAACCGCAAACCGGCAAGCGATCCCCAGGACCTGGCGCGGCTATTGGTTTCTCGCGAGCAAGCGGGAGACGCGGAAGGAATGGCTGCTCTTTACGAACCCGGTGCCATCCTCGCTACCGGCAACGGACAGTTGGCCTGCGGCAGAGATGCCATCCGCCGATTTTACGCCAAGTTGGTGGCAGCGGGACGAAAGTTTGATCTCGGAGATCAGCGTCCGGCTATCATCAACAGGGATTTGGCGCTCACTTCCACGCGCCTTGCCGATGGCACCGTTACTGCGGAAATCGCTCGCCGGCAAGGTGACGGGAACTGGCTTTGGGTGATCGATCAGCCGTCCATCGCTCGATACTCATAGCTAGCATTCAAACTGAGACGCCACCCGGAGGACGGCCGGAGGCACACAGGAGCCTCCCGCGGCTGTCGGCACCCAATCAAATTGTCGGGTTTTGGTAGCACATCAATGTCCGCTTCGTCCCCAGCCTCCATCGGCTGGCAATAAACCCGGACAACTCATGTGCCACCTAATCCGGACAACTCATCTGCTTACGACACAGAACCTGGACAAGGGTTGACTTTCCGGGCGCGTTCTTTATGTGTCGCGGCAAGTTTCCCGCGTCCGGGTGTTTCCCGTGCTCCAGCGGCCAAAACTCCACGAACATTAACGGACGAACATCATGGCCAAAGCCGCAAACATCAAGATCAAGCTTCTGTCGACCGCCGACACCGGTTTCTTCTACGTGACCAGCAAGAACAGCCGCACCAAGACGGACAAGCTGTCGTTCCGCAAATACGACCCGGTCGCCAAGAAGCACGTCGAATTCAAGGAAACCAAGATCAAGTAATCGGGGTTTTCTCTCGCGGTACCGAAACGCCGCCTTCCGGGCGGCGTTTTTCATTTCGGGATGCAGGATTAGCCGATGCGATCGCCGCTTGCCGGATCGAACAGATGGAGCGATGCCGGATCAGCCGATAGGCGCACGGCCTCACCCGGCTTCACGCTGGCCCGGCCCATGGCAAACACGCAGACCTGCTGGCCGGCAAGCCCGGCATAGAACTGGGTGGACAGGCCGAGCGGCTCCACGACACCCACCTCGCCCTTCAGCGCGCCATTGTCGGCGAGCCGGATATGCTCGGGCCGCAAGCCGACGGTGATCGCATCGCCATCCCTGAGCGGCATGCCGTCCGGCAGCCTCAGCTTCTGGCCGTCGGCCAGGATGGCATCCGGCTTGGCGCCCTTTTCAACCACGGCAGGCAGAAAATTCATGCCGGGCGAGCCGATGAACCCGGCGACGAACATGTTGACCGGCCGGTCGTACAGATCGAGCGGCACACCGACCTGCTGGACGAGGCCGTCATGCATGACGACGATGCGGTCGGCCATTGTCATCGCTTCGGTCTGGTCGTGGGTGACATAGACCGAAGTGGTCTTCAATTGCTGGTGCAGCGCCTTGATCTCGGCACGCATGTGAACGCGCAGCTTGGCATCGAGGTTCGAAAGCGGCTCGTCGAAGAGAAAGACCTTCGGGTCGCGCACGATGGCACGGCCCATGGCGACGCGCTGACGCTGGCCGCCAGACAATTGCCGCGGCAGGCGCTGCAGAAACGCACCGAGCCCGAGCCGCTTGGCGGCACTGTCCACCCTTGCATCGATCGCCGGCTTGCCGGCCTTTCTCAGCATCAGGCTGAAACCCATGTTCTTCGACACGTCCATGTGCGGATAGAGCGCGTAGGACTGGAACACCATGGCAATGTCGCGGTCCTTTGGCGCAATGTCGTTGACCAGGCGCTCACCAATATGGATTTCGCCGTCGGAGACTTCCTCCAGCCCGGCGATCATACGCAGCAGTGTCGATTTCCCGCAGCCGGACGGGCCGACCAGAACGACGAACTCGCCGTCGGCGATTTCGAGATCGACCGCGTGCAGAACGCGCACGGCTCCATAGTCTTTGCGGACTTTGTCGAGTGTAACGGAGGCCATCGATCTATCCCTTGACGGCACCGGCGGTAAGGCCGGTGACGAGGTAGCGTTGCAGGAAGGCAAAGAAGACGCAGACCGGGATCAGCGCCAGGATGGAAGCAGCCATCATCTGTCCCCAGTCGACCGCGAATTTGCCGATATAGGTGAGCAGGCCGACCGCGAAGGTCTTCTGGTCGTCGCTGGAAATCAGCATCAGCGCAAACAGCAACTCGCTCCAGGCGGCGGTAAAGACGAAGCCGAGCGTCGCGCCCATGCCGGGTAGCGTCAGCGGCACGATCACCTTGCGCATCGCCTGCAGGCGCGTGCAGCCGTCGATCATGGCTGCCTCTTCCAGGTCTCGCGGGATGCCGTCGAAGAAAGATTGCATCAGGAAGGTCGCAAAGGCCGTATTGAACGCGGTGTAGATGATGACGAGGCCGGTCAGGCTGTTGATGAGGCCGATCTGTCCCATGATGCGGTAGATCGGCGGAATGACCATCACCAGCGGAAAAGTCTGGGTGAGCAAAAGCAGGATGGCCAGGGTCGCCTTGCCGCGGAAGGAAAATCGCGACATGGCGTAGCCGGCCAGCGTGGCAATGACCGTTACGAAGGCTGCCGTCGACACCGAAACGATAACGCTGTTCAGGAAATAGCGCGGAAAATCGGTGGCTTCGAGCACGGTGACGAAGTTCTGCAGCGTCGTTTGCGACGGCCAGAAAGTGATGCCTTCGGAATAGAGCAGCCGCTCCGGCGTGACCGAGATCTTCAACGTCCAGAAGATCGGGAACAGCGCGAAGGCCATATAGGCGGCGATGGCGCCGTAAAGGCCGATGCCGCCGAGAATGCGCGAGGAGACGGAGCGTCCGGCAATCATCAGACGTGCCTCACCAGCGAGCGGCGGATGCCTATCAGCGCAATCGCATAGACGATGAGCAGCACAAGCAGCAGCACCGCCACCGCCGAGGCATAGCCCTTATCCAGTGACTTGAACGCGCTGACATAGATATAGACCGGCACCGTGGCGGTCGAACCGGCAGGCCCGCCTTCGGTCATGACGAAGATCAGGTCGGCGAATGTGGCGATCCATATCGTGCGCAGCATGACGGTAATGACGATGGTCGGCGCCAGGAACGGCAGCGTCACCTTGGTGAAGCGCTGCCACGGCGAGGCGCCGTCGATCGCCGCCGCCTCATGCAGTTCTGACGGGATCGACTTCAACGCCGCCAAAAGCGTGACGGCAAAAAAGGGAATGCCGAACCAGACATTGGCGACGATCGGCCCCCACATGGCTGTCGAGGGATCGGAGAGCACGTTGGTTGGCTCGGCTTTCAGCCCCAAGGCGTAGAGCCAATGCGGCAGCGGCCCGATGATCGGGTTGAACAGCCAGGCCCAGGTCAGGCCCGAGAGGAAGGACGGTACCGCCCAAGGCAGGAACACCACGGCCTGCACGATCTTTCTGCCCCGGAACGGCGTATCGAGCAGCAGCGCCAGGCCAAGTCCAAGGAAAAATTGGAAGAACAGGCTGGCTGCCGTCCACCATAGCGTGTTGACGAGCGCCTGCCCGAGCACAGGATCCGACAGCATCGCCTGATACTGCCCAAGCCCGACATATTCGGATTTGAAAGCGGAGAATTTGCGGAACGAGTAGCCGACACCGATAACCAGCGGCACCAGGAGCACGACGACCAGCAGCGCGATCGCCGGGCTGAGATAGAGCCAAGGCTCGATCGCGGCATGGGATAGCCGCTTCTTTCGCGGCCTGCCGGCGGATCGGATTTCGGACACGGCATAGGTCATTGGTACTTGATCGTCTCCTGGGTAAGCACGGGCTGGCGACAGCGCCTTCCCCGTTTACGGGGAGATGCCGGTCCACCCTCCGCAGCTGCAGCGCAGCTGCTGCGGAGGACGGGCAGGCAGATGAGAAGCAGCGCGAGCCAAGTCGGGTTGGCGCCGCCCCTCATCCGTCACGTCGTGACACCCCCTCCCCGTGAACGGGGAGAAGGAACAAAAGCTATTTCTTGTTCTTGGCCAGCCAGTCCTGCTGTTCCTTGGTCAGGAACTTGGCCCATTCGTCGGCCACGTCCTTGGCCGCCTTCTGGCCAAGAAGCACTTCCTGAAAATTCTTGATCGCCACCTGGTCTACGAAATTGCCAAGGTTTTCCAGATGCGTCGGAGGCGTCACCATCTCGTATTTGTCGCCGTTGTTCAGTTCCTCGAACCAGCCTTTGAACTGCTCGGTCCTGAAGTGGGCGTCCTGGTCGGCGCCGTTGTGGATTGGAATGACACCGACTTCCTTTGCCCATTCCAGATTGTCCTTGGGCGACAACAGCGTTGCCATCAGCTTCCAGGCATCGTCCTTGTGCTGGGAATTGGCGAACATCGCCCAGCCGGCATAACCGAGCGTCGGATAGGATTTGCCGCTCGGCCCGACCGGCATCGGCGCCACGGCGAAATCGTCGGCGCTCATCTTGTCCGCGATGCCGAGCAGCGCGTCAGGATCCTGGTTCAGCATGGCGCAGGTGCCGCTGTAGAAGCCGGTGACGGTCTCGTTAAAACCCCAGCTCACCGCATCTTTCGGCGCCAGGCCGTTCTTGTACATGTCGGCGAGCATCTGCAGGCCCTTGACCGAGCCTTCCTCGTTGATGGTCGAGGTGCCGTCCTCGTTGAAATAGCCGCCCTTGCCGGCTGCGATGTTCATGAACATATGCATGCCGTTGAAGGCGCCCGGGCCGCCGCGCAGGCAGTAGCCGTATTTGCCCGGTATCGCCGAGATTTTTTTGGAGTCCTCGACGAATTCATCGAGCGTCGCCGGCGGACCGTCCAGACCGGCCTCCTTGAACAGCTTCTTGTTCCAGAACAGCGCGTTCAGGTAATAGCCGTAAGGGATCATGTACTGCTTGTTATCGACCGTCGAGCCGAACTGCTTGGCACGCTCGCCCAGCGTTTTGGCATCGTCCCATTTGGCCATGTATGGCCCGAGATCCTCGAGCTGGCCGTTGGTCGCATAGAGACCCATCCAGCGTTCCGGCATCTCGACGATGTCGGGCGTGTCGCCGGCCTGCACCATGGTGAGGAACTTCTCGAACGCCTGGCCCCAGGGCAGCGATACCAGCTCGACCTTGACACCCGGATTGGCCGCCTCGAATTCGGCGATCTGCTTCTTGAGGAATTCGGTACGCGGCGGGCTGGTGATGACCTCGACCATCTTGACCGTGGAATCGGCCAGCACGCTGCCGGCGGAAATCGCCAGACCCGCGACGGCACCAAGAAGGATGCTCAGTTTTTTCATGTTCAGCACTCCCATTTTGAACGGCTCCTTTATCTTTTTGCTCTGTCGAAGGCCCGGGCAACATCCGCCCACAGGTCTTCGACACTTTCCAATCCGACACTGAAGCGGATGGTTCGTGGGCTGACGCCGAAGCGCGCCATCGAATTCAGGCCCGGCGTCTGCTCGAGCGAGGCCTTTGCCGGAACGACCAGGCTCTCATGGCCGCCCCAGCTGACGCCGATGCGAAAGAGTTTCAGCGCATCGACGAAAGCCGGGATGTCGACGTCTTCCGTCACTTCGAACGAGAACAGCCCGGCATAGCCGGCAAGCGTCGCCTTGCCTGGATGGTTGGAATAGGCCGGGTGGTTGACCCGCTCGACATGGTCATGCGCTTTCAGCCGTTCGGCGATGGTCAGCCCGCTCTTCATGTGATGCGGCAACCGCAGCGGCAATGTGCGCAGGCCACGCAGCAACAGCCAGGCCTCGAAAGGCGAAAGTTTGCCGCCGAGATAGGAATAGGTCTGCTCGTTGATATGTCGGATATGGGGGGCCGAACCGGCCACCACACCGGCGACGGTGTCGCTGTGGCCGCCGAGATATTTCGAGGCCGAATGCAGCACCAGATCGACACCGTGCGAAATCGGCTTCTGGAACACCGGCGTAGCCCAGGAATTGTCGATCGAGGTGATGATGCCCTGCTCTTTGGCCAGCCGCGCCAGGTGGGTTATGTCCTGGAGCTCGAACATCATCGACGTCGGGCTTTCCAGGTAGAGCAGCTTGGCGCCGGGAAGTGCTGCCGCGACCGCATCCGGATCGGAACCGTCGACATAGTCGACCTTGATGTTGAGCCGTGGCAAAAGCCGTTCGAACAGCCGGTAGGCATCGCCGTAGCAATTGCGCACGACAACCATGCGCTCACCGGCACCGACGAAAGCAAGCACCGTGGCGCTGATCGCCGCCATGCCGCTGGAAAAGCCGCGCGCGGCCTCCGCGCCTTCGAGAGCGGCGACACGCGCCTCGAACTCCATGACCGTCGGGTTGTCGCCGCGCGAATAGATCGGCTGACGTCGCCTGCCGGCGAATGTGTCGGCCATCTCGGAATAGTTGGCGAAGGTGAAGAGCGAAGTCTGGTAGATCGGCGGGACCACCGCGCCGCCGGGGAAAGGCTCGTCATGGGCGAGAAGCGTCGCTGCCTCGGCGAGATAGTCGTTTTCGAAACCGGCGGGATGATCGCTCATTTCTGGCCTGAAAGTTCGAGTTTGGCCGCGCCGCGCTTCAGATCGTCCTCGACGGTGGCGATCAGCTTGAGCGCCTCGGCCCGGGCCCCCTCCGGATCGTGCGCGGCGATGCGTTCGTAGATGGTGCGGTGGTAAGGAAAGCTGGCGTGGCCGAAATCACGCACGCCGAGCGGATGCTCCCAGAAACGATGGAACAGTTCGTGCATGGCGGCGATGATCTGCTCGAACAGCGGATTGCCGGAACTGCGGTAGATCGACTGATGGAATTCCCAGTCCTCCTCCGCCGACATCCCGGCGCGGGTGTGGAAGGCCTGCTCCATAATGTCGAGCTTGCGCCCGATCTCGACGAGATCTGCCTGGCCCGCGCGGACGGCGCACAGGGCGGCGGCTTCCGCTTCCAGTGCCCGGCGGATTTCCAGCGTCTGCATCAGGCTGGTGAAATCATTGCCGCCGGCCAGCGTCAGCGGCATGTGCAGCATGTCCAGCGAGACCACTCCCTTGAGATAGGTGCCGCTGCCTTGCCGCCGTTCGACCAGGCCGAGCCCTTCCCAGCGCGTCAGCGCCTCGCGCACGGTGTTGCGGCTCACCTTGAGGCGCTCGGCAAGGATGCGTTCGGTCGGCAGTCTCTGGCCGGGCCCGAGAGCTTCCCGCATCACAAAGCCGGCCAGCGCCTTGAGCACCGCGTCGTCGCGAGCAGTTGCCTGTATGGGGGAAAGGCCGAATTCGGTCATGCGAACGGGTCACCAAATGGCTCAATGGTCCAACCAATTTCTGCATAGAAGACAGGCCCTGTCAACCGACTGCGGGCGCATAGGCTCTGCCCAGCCGGCTATTTCAAAGGGCGCTGTCGCTGCCGCAACAAAAACCAAGCGTTTTCCTGGTCTTGGCGTAGAATCCTGATGTGTTTTGAAAATTGGGGGCCGGCCGGCGTTTGGCAGCGGTACGAGGAGGCCACTATGTGCCAGCGCCGGCCGGCCGACCCCACGGACCCAGGAGATGCGGCGGACCTGAGCATCATGGGGTATTCTTCGGGTCGAACCGGCGATCTAGCCTCGTGCCGGTTACGTCTAAGGGCTGCACATTTGCGCAACAACTTATGGAAATCAACCGTTTCTTAACCAAGCCTCGCAAATCGCTTGGATTAAGGTAAATTCGTAACCTTGTCGCGTTGACCCGGCAATTGGTGTTCGGTGCTAAGCCGCCTTGGCGACGACGCGATTGCGGCCGCCGCTCTTGGCTTCGTAGAGCGCGAGGTCGGCGCGTTTCATCAGCGCCGAGACCGTGTCTACCCCCTTCAGCACCGACGACACGCCGACGCTGACGGTGACTTCGACGGCCTTGCCTTCGGTGCCGACGGCAAACGGCAGCTGGGCGATTTCGGCGCGAATGCGCTCGGCGACCTTTTCGGCTACCGCGCCGTCGGTGTCCGGCATCACCACGACGAACTCCTCACCGCCGAAGCGGCAGGCTAGATCGATGCCGCGCACATTCTTGCGCAGCCGCCGCGCGAATTCGCGCAGCACGTCGTCGCCGCCGTCATGGCCATGCGCGTCGTTGATGCTCTTGAAGCGGTCCAGATCGGTGATCATCACCGACAGCGGCCGGCGCCGTGCCACGGCGCGGTCGAACAGCGTCTGCAAATGGCTGTCGAGATAGCGGCGGTTGTGCAGGCCGGTCAGGGCATCGGTCACCGCCATCTCGATGGTCTGGGTGACGCTGGCGCGAAGCTGGTCGTTGTAGCGCTTGCGGCGCACCTGCGTACGCAGCCGCGCGGTCAGCTCCTGCTGGTCGATCGGCCGCATCAGATAATCGTTGATGCCGAGTTCGAGGCCGCGGATGATACGCCCCTCCTCGCCCTCGTCCGCCAGAAGGATGATCGGCAGGAAACGGGTGCGATCGAGCGAGCGCAATTGCGAGCAGAGCCTCAGAGGGTCGAAATCGGCGAAGGCCGTCGAGATCATCACGCATTCATACGGCTGCTCGGCGGCCTGGAAGAAGCCGGCATGCGGATCGTTGGCGACGTCGAGATCGGCACTGCCGCGCAGCATCTTCTGGATGCGCTCGAACGAGGATTTGCGCTCGTCGACCAGCAGCACCTTCGGCACCGCATCGTCGGCAGCGAAGTTGCGGCTCAAAAGCTCCTCGATGCCGATATTGCGTGTCGTCGAGGCGCGCAGCCGCAGCTCGTCGGTCAGCGATTTCAGCCTGACCAGGCTCTTGACGCGCGTCATCAACTGCAGATCGTTGACCGGCTTGGTCAAAAAATCGTCGGCGCCGGCCTCGAGGCCGCGCACCCGGTCCGAAACCTGGTCGAGCGCGGTGATCATCACGACAGGGATGTGCGATGTCGCCGGGTCGCCCTTCAGCCGCCGGCAGACCTCGAACCCGTCCATGTCGGGCATCATCACGTCGAGCAGCACGACGTCGACCTTGCCGTTCTCGCAGATCTCGATCGCGTCCGGCCCGTTGGTGGCGGTCAGGACCTCGAAATATTCGGCGAGCAGCCGAACCTCCAGCAGCCTGACATTTGCTGGGATGTCGTCGACGACGAGGATCCGCGCGGTCATTTCACAAAGCTCCGGCTCGGCTGGAAAGATACATCAGGCATCGCCCAGGTAGGATTTGATGGTTTCGATGAAACGCGGCACCGAGATCGGCTTGGAGATATATGCCTCGCAGCCGCCCTGGCGAATGCGCTCCTCGTCCCCCTTCATCGCGAAGGCGGTGACGGCGATGACCGGGATGACGTGAAGATCATCGTCCTCCTTCAGCCATTTGGTGACCTCGAGGCCCGACACTTCCGGCAGCTGGATGTCCATCAGGATGAGGTCCGGCCTGTGCTGCCGCGCCAGATCCAGCGCTTCCAGGCCGTTGCGTGTGCGCACCGTCTCGTAGCCGCTCGCTTCGATGAGGTCGCGAAAGAGCTTCATGTTGAGCTCGTTGTCTTCGACGATCATAACCTTCTTTGGCATCGATTTCCCGTCCCGGCTGGCCTTCCACGCGAAGGGTGCCGTCATGCGCCCCTTGTCGGCACGCACCAAACCTGTTCCCACTATACGGCAATATGATTGACGAAACGGAAACCGGCCGCCCTAAAAGCGTTCGGATTCCAGGTCGGCGAGCTTGCTGCCGGCGACACTTGCCACTACTGCGAAAACAGAACGATTCCGCCCATGAAGGAAGGTAGCAATGGCAAACGCAGCGTCAATGCGCGAGGAAGCGGAAACGGTTGCCGTAAAGGCGTTGGGCTTCGTCGCCGCCGATCCGGAACTTCTGCCCCGCTTCCTGGCGATCACCGGCATCGAAGCCCATTCCATCCGCCGGGCGGCGGGCGAGCCGGGATTCCTGGCCGGCGTGCTGCAGTTCATCCTTGCCCACGAGCCGACGCTGATGCGTTTTTCCGAGGAGACCGGAACGCCGCCCGCCGCAGTCGGCAAGGCATTGCGGGCGCTGCCGCTCGGCGACGATAATCATGAGCATTCGATATAAGCGGCGATCCCGAGACAGATCGCCGCGCCGAAAATCGTGAGTGCACTCGGGCTTTGACGCCAGCCGCGTGTAGAGCAATTCCAGGAAAAGTGTGAAACGGTTTTCCGTCCGGAATTGCGCAAAAAACAAAGACATGGAGCGGTTCGGCGTTTCCGTGAAACGATGAACCGCTCCAAGCTCGGCACTTAGGGTTTCAACTTCGCCCCTGCCCCGCCATTGTCATTCTCGCCCGAGCCATGATCCGGAACAGTAGCCTCGCTTGGGTCCATGATGGGGTTGTCCTGAACGGCATCGGCCGGCTTCAGCATGGCGCCGTTGACCGTGACCGAACCGTCTGCCTTAGCGTTGACGACCCATTCCAGTCGACCATCCGGCAGTGCCTTGCCAAATCCTTTGACGGCGAGTGCGAACGGGAAATACTGCGCCGCTTCCGGCTCGGTCTTGGCCGCCGTTTGCAGAGCCTCCACAATCTTGTCATAGCCCGCGACATCGATGGTCATGCTCGCCTCGGGCTTCTTGCCGGGGAACGTCATTTCACCTTCCATCGCAATCTCGATGTTGCCGTTCTTGATCGTGCTGTGTCCGAGAATGGCCTTTGGCGTCTTGGCCAGGAAATCGGCGGAGATCTGGTTGCCGAAATCTGCCGGCAGCGGTGGATCCTTGCTGAAATCAAGGGTTTCGATGATTTTCTTCGCCATGCTGTCCAGATCGATGTTGGCGCCGCCGAAGTTGAGGTCGATATCCGTCGGCAGCAACGCAACGCTCCAGCTGGGCAGCACCTGCTGTGGTATTGTCAGGCCGGAAACCCTGAACGCGTAGTTGATCTTGCCGTCCTTGGCGATGCCGTCCATGCCGACGGCGGTATTCAGTTGCGTCGCACCGAACTTGCCCACCGGGCTCTCCACCACAAAGTCCTTGAAGCCGTAGGTGCCGTCGATCCGCTCCCACAATGGCAGTGCTGCCGTCAGAAGCGATTTGAACTCCGCCTCATCCGCCTTGAATTTGGCTGCATCATCAGTCGCCACGATGAAAGCAAGCAGGTCGAGCAGCGGCTTTGTCCGCAAACCCTTGCCGGTCGCATCCACCGCCGCGTGCGGCGATTTGACATTGTATGAGAATTTCAGACCGCTCTTGGGATCGTCCAGTCTGACGGTTTCGGCAAAGGCGGTCATTGTCTGTGAATACGCAAAATCTATGCCGCCATTCGCTGATTTCGTCGCGCTCATGCTGCCAGCGCCGCCATCCGCAGAGGCTTCCACATTCTGCAGCGGGCTTTTTACACTCATCGTGACGCCCGAAGTGGAACCCGAGGCGTTCACAAAGGCCGCCAGATCAGGGGCATAGATAGCGGTGAACTTGTTGTTTGAAATGGAAAAGTCGATGTGCTGCGGCCCCTCCGGACCGACGAAATCAACAGACCCCTTCGGGGACACGTCCGCCGAAACGTCCCACTGACCGTCTTTGCGTGGCTTGACCAAGATGAAGTAAGGCGTGACGTCGAACTTGAAGGCTTGCTGCTTTGCCATCAAATCCGTGACTGGCTTGAAGTCGAAAGCGAGCTTGTAGGCATCGCCGTCGACTGAAATTTTCACGAACCCGATATCGAACAGCTTCTTGCCGATGTAGTGCGCCAGATCGTCGGAAAGCTGCTTCGCGCCTTGCCTGTCGACCGCTTGGCCGAAGGCCGGTGCGCTGCAGGCAAGAAGCAAAACAAGTGGCAAAACGCGCTTCATGTCGATCCTCACTTAATCGCGGCCCTCAAGCCGTCATCACTGGTAGGCAAATACCATCGCAGCCGCAAGAGAAGGCCTATGTGTTGCGGCGGCTGTTACAGCACCAGCCGCACCAGCGGTCGGCCTGGCTTACGTTCGACCAACCGCTGGAACCCGGCCTTTTCGAAGACCCGCGACGAGCCGACGAACAGCCCGATCGAGCGCGAATCCTTCGATAGATCGATCGGGCAGGCTTCGATCAGCCGCGCGCCGTTCTGGCGGGCGAACTCGATGCCGCCCGCGACCAGACGGTGCGACACGCCCCTGCCCCGCGCCTTGGTCCGGATGAAGAAACAGGAGATCGCCCAGACACCCGGATCGCTGGCGTCGGCGGGGTCGATCGGCGCCGACCCCCTGCCCTGGTTGTTCCATTCGGGCACGTCGGCACGCGGGCCGATCTGCATCCAGCCGACCGCCTGGCCACCCTCGAAAGCCAACAGGCCGGGCGGCGGCCCGGCCTCGATCCGCGCCTTGATGTGGTCCTTGTTGCGTTCCCGGTTGCTCGCGCGGCGCGCTGCGGGCGACAGCCGGAAATGTGTGCACCAGCAGCCGTAGCAGGCGCCTTGCCTACCGAAAAGATCTTCGAAATCCGCCCAAAGCTCGGGCACTAGCGGCGCTATGGTCGTATTCATGAGCTCTCTCCCGGCCCACCGCCTTGTCGTGGCGTCCGTCCTGACGTACCATTGCATTTGTTCTCTTTATGTTCGCAGCGATGGCGGCCCCTGTCAACAATCCCGAACACGGTTTTTGCCGCGACTGCCTGAGTTTTCAGCGCAGCGAGGCACGCCATTGCGAGCGCTGCGGCAGTCCACGGCTCGCCCGCCATCCGGAGCTCTACCGGCTGCGCCTTGCCCATATCGATTGCGACGCGTTCTACGCGGCGGTCGAAAAGCGCGACAACCCGGCGTTGAAGGACCGGCCATTGATCATCGGCGGCGGCAAGCGCGGCGTTGTCTCCACCGCATGCTACATTGCCCGCATCCACGGCGTGCGCTCGGCAATGCCGATGTTCAAGGCGCTCGAAGCCTGCCCGGAAGCGGTGGTCCTGCCGCCGGACATGGAAAAATACGTGCGCGTCGGCCGCGAGGTGCGCGCCATGATGCAGGCGCTGACGCCGCTGGTCGAGCCGCTCTCGATCGACGAGGCCTTTCTCGACCTCGCCGGCACCGAGCGCCTGCATGGCCTGCCGCCTGCGGTGGTGCTGGCGCGCTTCGCACTCGGCGTGGAAAAGGAGATCGGCATCACCGTTTCGGCCGGTCTTTCCTACTGCAAGTTCCTGGCCAAGGTGGCGTCGGACTTCCGCAAGCCGCGCGGCTTTTCGGTGATCGGCGAGGCCGAGTCTATCGGCTTCCTGGCCGAGCAGCCGGTGACGCTGATCTGGGGGGTCGGCAAGGCCTTTGCCGCCACGCTCGAGCGCGACGGCGTCCGCACCATCGGCCAGTTGCAGCGCATGGAACGTGGCGATCTGATGCGCCGCTACGGCGTCATGGGCGACCGGCTCTACCGGCTTTCGCGCGGCGAGGACGACCGTCGCGTCGTTCCCGACCAGGACGCGAAAAGCGTCTCGGCGGAAACCACTTTCGATACCGACATCGCCTCCGTCGACGAACTGGTTTCGGTGCTGAGGGCGCTGTCGGAAAAAGTCTCGGCCCGGCTGAAGAAATCCGGCATTGCCGGACGCACAGTCGTCCTCAAGCTGAAGACCCAGGATTTCAAGATCCGCACGCGCAATCGCCAACTCGGCGATCCGACCCGGCTGGCCGACCGCATCTTTCAGACCGGGCTCGAGCTGCTGCGCAAGGAAGCGGATGGCACGAAATACCGGCTGCTCGGCATTGGCGTCAGCGATCTCTCCGACGATGACCGGGCGGACCCGCCCGACCTGGTCGACGTCCAGTCACGCAAGCGCGCCATGGCCGAAGGCGCCATCGACACGCTGCGCGGCAAGTTCGGCCGCAGGGCGGTGGAAACCGGCTATACCTTCGGCAAGGGCCGCGATGCCCATCCGCCCGAACCGGTCGAGGACTAGTTCCTCTGCACAGAGGTTTTGGTTCTTTGACAGAGCCTGAAAGGGCTGTGGATGGGAGCCTGCCGATCGGGCTGCCAATCTCCAAGGTTGCGATTAGCGATAAGCCACCACGTCTTCGTCATCCCAGGGCGGAGCAGGAGCGAAGCGACGTCGCGGAGACCCTGGGATCCATGCCGTGACGTCAGCCGAAGAATACAGCGGCTCAGAACGGCGCTTGTATCCGCAACTGTGCCAGCTACCCTTCAGCCATGACCGGCTATACCTACATGACCGCGAGCCAG